>JAGCOQ010000073.1 GCA_017642625.1 Alphaproteobacteria bacterium
AAGCCTAAATTTTCCGGCAAGTTGCCCAGGCGCGTTCTGAAGTCCAGGCGCGCCCTGGGCGATAAGGCGCACGGCCTTTATCTTGATTTCGTTTTCTACCGGCAATTTAACGCGGCCAGCAAGTGACGGCGCGCCAAAGCATATCAAGTTCAATGATTGTTCAGCACCCGTAATCCCAAAACTTGCAAACCTTTGCGCGCCCGTAAATGTGTAGGTACCGCCTGGAATATGGGCGTGCAGTGTGTATAAGCCTTGTATTTTTGCCATATCAAACCACCTTTATTGCGCCGGGGCCGCCTCGGCCTGGGCTTGTTGTTGCTGGGCGATTTGCGGCGGCTGCATGGCCGCATCGCCCTCGTTGAAATCTATTTGCACGCCAAAGCCGTTGGCAAGCTGCATGGCCGCATCCTTTCCGTATTTCTCGGCCGCAACGGCAAAGAAATCATTTGTTAAATTCGGGTCACTCTTGATAAGATTTTGCACAAAATGCATTTGCGCGACCTCGGCACCCACCGCTTTGTAATTGTTGTTATGCTTTGCCAGCAAATCGGGCAAATACTTTAGGCCCATTTCAATAAATGCATCCATTTTATCGCTACCCCTTGTTGATTGTTCACCGCCCGCGAAATCGCCCGCAAAGGCATCGCGCACGGCCTTTAAATTGTTTATCTGTTCCATTACCGTGGGAGCCGGCGCGGCGGGCTTGTTGGCCTGCTTTAACGCCTCAATTACTACCGCATCGCCAACGGTTTGGCCGCGCTGGTTTTCCATCATCATCTTAAAAAGCGGCGTGTAATCCGGTGCCGGCGGCGGTGCCAAAAACTTTTTTACGGCATCCAGCAAAGCTAGGCCGGCGGTTACCTTTTCGGCGGTCAAGTTCCCCAGCAAATTACCAAACAAACCGCCGGCCGCATTTGCCTGGGGTGAAATAACCGCGGGCGCGTTAGGAGTACCCACCGCCGCGCCCGCGGCCACCTCTTCGGATTTTTCGGGCTTTGCAAATTCCTGGCCAATGTTATAAATGCGCGTTGTGTCCTTGCGTTCGCCATTCGCCCGCCACGTAAATTGTAAAGCATATTTTCCAGGGCCGAAAGCCTCGCCAACATCCTGTTCATCCAAAATGTTGTCAAACTTGCCGCAAAATGCGCGGATAATCTTGCCATTTTCCGCGCGGCTTATTTCGCGATATACGCGGCAAATTAGATTTGCTTTTGCATAACCGCCGGCGGCGTTGATGGCCTCTTCTATTTCATCAATAGTAGTGTCCAACGGTTCAATTATTTCGTTTGTCTTTTTAGTCATGTGCTACCCCTTTTATTTAGCGTGTTAAGATATAGTAACCCGCGGCCGCTACCGCTAAAACAAGCGGCCAATTTGTCGGGTTTTTAACCGTTACCGTCACGGCCTCGCCCGCATCCATCGCGGGCCGAACGGTGTTGTATAGTTCCGTGCTCGCATCGCCCTGGATGTAATCGGCCGACAACTTGCGCGCGGCCGTCAAAACACATCCCGCGCTATCTTCAGTGGCTATGTTCCCGCCATGGAACATGATATATTGGCGGCCCGGAACATCAATGGCGATTTTGTTGGCCAGCAACTTGGGAGAAAAACGCCAATAAGCCGGGAACGTTCCATCCGGAATCATCTTGGCGGCGTTTTCCATGGTGTACGCGAAAAATTGGCCATCCATGTACAAACGTCCAGGCACGTTGCCCGCGGGGGTTGTCTTTTCTCGCTTAATCACCAGGCGCATAAACTACACTATATTAAAAATCGTGTTTATCATTGAATTACAAAAACGTTCTTTATCTGTATAAAATTTTTTTTCTTCTTTTGTCTTTGCTTTAATGCTTTTTTTTGCATAAATATCACTAGCCTGAATAATAATTTGGCGCATTTCAAAAAATTCATTTCTTGAAAATTCAACAATATATTTTTTTCCCATAAATCACCCCCTTTATTTAACCGCGGTTTTGTTCGCGCGGATGTAGTTAAATGCGATTTTTAAAATAAGTTCATTTTGCGTCATGCCGGCCAATTGGTTCACCTCGCCATTTACCTGCAAATAAAAATCGTCCTTGCGGCTGCTTTCCGCGGCGGTAATCTCCCAATCCGCCAAAAAGTTGTCACCATGCGCGAACGTGCTAAACGGAAAAGCGCGCATATTGATGGCAGTTTGGTTGCCACCGTGCAGGATTTGCAAGTTTAGCGGCTTATCAACCGCGGCCGCAAAATTTTCCGGCGTTGTGTTGGCCGAAAGCATCACGCCTGCCACAAATCCGTGTTCACTTTGCAACAGTTCGCCAAATACCTTGGCGGGCGTTGTTGTCGGGCTAAAAACGTATTTGCCGGCCACCAGGGGGGCACGAAATTCAATACTTACCGGATAAACTGTAAAATCATTTTTTGAAATCGTGCTAAAGGGAAAAAGGGAATATTTAGTATTGGCCATTTTCGCCCCCATCAAAATTTAAAAATTCGTTTTCGTTGATTTCAACGCCGGTCAAAAGCACCGCGCCAAAACATGGCTTGTTGCCGCCCTTGGCCTCCAGCATCGTTGTAAAACGCTGGCCCAAATCAATGAAAATGCGCTTTTGTTCCTCATAGTGGTTTTTTTGGCCCTGCAATCCCTCGCGGCCAAATACCAGGTCGGAGGGCACGCGTCCAACATCGCGGGGAGCAGTTCCAAACGGTGACGAAAGCGCAAAGTTTTCAAAATTAACGCTTACCGTTGGCCATTCGGCTGGTGAAATCGCGCCGGCATCGTCCCAAAAATATGCGCTAATTCCGCACAAAAGAAAATGCCAATTTGCCGTGGTTGTCACGGCATCGCGCACGGCATCGCCGGCGGCGATGTGGAATTTATAAATATAGTCTTTTGCGCGCGCGTTCTTGCACGTTTCAAGGATGTGCCGCACCTGGGCGGCACTCGCAATTGTGCAACCGTTTTTTAGTCCGGTCAAACGCTGGCAAAATGCCTCAACGTATGATTTGAGCATAATGCCCCCCGCGCTTTACTTGATGCTTTGACCGGGGAAAATGTAACCGGTGAAAACGATTTCAATTTCCTCGTTTTCCATCGCGTACACATCGCCGGCAACGGCGGGCACGGCGGGCGCGCGGTTGTCATATTCAATCGTGAGCGCATCGCCCTCGGGGTAAAGGTGCTGCCACGGTCTATCACCATATCTCACGCCGTCAACATCTCCAGGCGTTGCGATGAGCTGCACCGGTACATAGTCATTACTTTGTGCGCTGTTGTCGCTTTCTGCGGTGAAACGCAACCCCACGCGGTTGATGTTGGTTGTAACGCCGCCGCGGGTAACCGTGGAATTTTTTGTGAACTTGATATTGTAACCGGTGCAAAGGAACGGCCCCTCATTGGTAAGCGGTATAACTTCTTTGCCGGCCGTGTCCTTGTTTGCGATAATCTTGCGGGTGAAATCAAAACGCTTTTTGAAAGCCTGGGTTTGCTTGATGGCCATCAATTCGGATTTAACAGTTGTTCTTGCATCCATTGTTGTCTATCCTTTTTTATGGGTTGAACGTGTTTTATTTTTCCCAACAAAATACAAACATGTGATTATACTTTGTTGGGAAAAATGCGCGGGGGCAAGTGTCCGCCCCCGCGCGGGGGTAGCCTTTCGCGGCTAATTACTTGACCTGCTTGTAACCGGCCAAAATAACCTTAAATGCAAATTTCGGCTCTTCATCCTCACCAGGGAGCAAAGCGGCCGGAACCGGCAAAGTAAAGCGCACGGTGCCGCCAATGTTCACATTGGGCTGCATCGGGATGGATACCGGCAAGTTAATCCAGCTAGCGCAATTCATGCCGCCGGCCTGGCTCATGGCCGTGGCCGTGGTGTCGGCACAAAGATTGTCCACCGGTGCCATGATGTGTTGGCCGGCAAATTCGCCAATGACCGTATCATTGCTGCCATAGGTCAACTTGACGCGGGCACTTGCCAACAATGCTTTCATGGCGGCCACCTCGTCGGGGCTGCATGCGGTGCCGTCAATCTTGGAAACGCGGAAACCCAGTTGCACGGCATCAACGGCCATCGTGCTGCCAATCTTGCGGGCCTCTACAAGGTTGGTGAGAAATTCGGCATTTGCAACACTCTTGTCGGTGCTGCTAAAGTCAAAAATCGGGTTTGTGCGTTCACTGGAAACCATGAAACCGGTTTCCATGTCGTAAATGTACCCCTGGCCACCAGGGCCGAAAGATACGATACTTGCGGGGGCAGCGGGGTTCGTGTTTCCCCAAATTCTCTGTGCCATGTTTTTACCTCTCTTTTTTTTTTGTTAAATCATTACCTTGTTACCGATTCCGGCCAATTCGGCATCAATCGGAGCATTGAGCGCGGCGGCCTCGTCAAAAGCGATTGCCGAAAGCGGGGCCGAAAGCGGGGCCGAAACGGTCGCGGCGGCGGCATTTGCATCGGCGGCGGCCTTTGCGCTTGCAACCAGGCCAGCGGCACCGACAGACGCGGCACCGATTCCGGCACCAATCAAAGCCTTGTTGCGTTTCTTAAATCCCTTGTAAGCGGCAAAAGCACCCACCGCAACGATAATGGCGTTTTTGCCCATGTCGGGCACGCTTTCCGGCATCTTGGAAACCAGGAACGCGGAACCGATAGCACCGGCACCACCGGCGGCGCACGTTACCAAAATATCCTTCTTGGACACGTTAATAGAAACGGCACGGCGGGCACGCCTTGCGGCACGCTTTGCGCCAACCGTAACGCGCTTTACCTTTGTAATTACGCGGGTCTTTGCCCCGCCCCTCTTCTTGGCTTTGATAATCTTGGCCATGGTTTTACCTCTCTTTTTTTTATGCTTTAATTGCTTTAATGATTTTTGACGCGCCCCAAATTATTGCGGCCCATTTAATCGCCGGCGCAATCTTTGCCACCAGGCCGGCGGCATCGCTTGGCGTTGTCAAAATGTTTTTCATGGCATCGGCCGCGGTGCTGGCCGCGCTTGTAACTATTTCTTTGGTGTCAACAAAAACATTAGTCAAGTCACCGTAAACGCCGCCCGCAAAATAGTCAAGGATTGCAGGCACGCCCTTGGCCGCGACAAACGCCCAATTTTCAAACGTGACAATACCGGCAACATCACACGTTAAACCCTGCTTTAACCATACATCCGCGGCAATCTCGGAAAATGCCGCGGCGCGTTCGGTCGCGTTGCTGGTGTACCAATTAAGCCCCCAATTGTCGCGCATCGCGTTTAACGTTACAAGGCAAACCGTTTTTGTTACACCGTTGTAACCCTTAAAAACGCCGGTATCGTCAACCGGCAAATTATGGGAACCGCCGGAGCCGTAAAAACTCCTAATTCGGTTGTAAACGTTGTTTGCCTCGCTCAACCAATACGCCATTTCACTTGCTCTTCAATGCGGATGCAAGAACAAGGCCAACGCCGACAACGGCGGCGGCGGTCAAAACGTTCTTTGTTGTTTGCTTTTGCTGCTCCAGCGCGGCGGCGGCAACATCCTTGTAAACGCCGGTTTGCTTACTGCTAACAAATGTATCAATACCCCAATTTCCAATAGATTTTATGCCATCCCAAATCCCGCCCCAGCTCCAGCCCAATTGCTGGCCGTTGGCCCTCTTGATGGCCTCCCAACGCTGGGGGCCGTACATCATCACGCCGTATTTTTCGTTAGTCATTTTTCAACCTCTCTTTTTTAAATGCTCATTACGCCCAGCACGATGGCCGCCAAAATCGCCCAGCCAAATGCGCCTTTTTCACCTTTTCCATACTTCGCAACGGCCTCGGCCTTTGGTATGATTTTCATTTCGCCATATTCGTTCTGTATGGCAATCGTTTCGCCCGCATCGGCAATAAATGTCCATTCGTTACCGGAATATATAACAACTTCGCCAACTTTCATATATTACCCCATGAAAGCCAGCGCGGCGGCGGCTGCTATTCCCAAAATTGGCAAAATACTGGATGTTTCCGTTTGTTCCGTTTTCGGCAAATTCTTGTTTGTTTCCGGTAATCTTTCGCCCGTTTCTTCGGACTCGGCCTTGTACTGTTCCTCAATCGCGGCGGCCTCCTGGGCGCGTTTCTCCATGGCCTTTTTATAAGCCTGGGCGGCCTCGCTTGCGGACGCGCTTGCGGCCTGGGCCTGGCCGGTTCGGCTCTGTTCGGCCTCGGTTTTTCTTATACCTGCAAACCAGCCTTTACCGTTGATAAACTCGCGCAAAGTTTTGATTTTCATATCATAAACAACGGCCCTTTCATAGTCATACGGTTTAGGGAATTGCGCCAAAAATTCATAATAAACTAACGTGCTAACCTGTTCATCGTTCAATTCAGGGTAATCGTGTGCCTTTCGCCTGAACATCGTTTCAAATTGCTGGACGGGATAAAACCAACCGCCATAATTGTCAATATTGCGCGCCTGGCCGTCCCTTATACCCATTGCAACAATACCGGGAGCATCAACGCCCAAAAAGTAAGCGGGTTGGCTGGCCAACATACGTTCATTTTCGTCTTTAATTGCGGCAATTCCCGGTGCCCAATCCTGGGCCATGCTTGCCCCCAGGCATCCGCGCACGGTAACGCCAACGGCGTTGCAAGCACCCAGGCACGCGGCCAAAATGCCGCCGCGTTTTTGTTTAATGCCCTCTAACGTTGCCAACATTGCCATATCGTTTAATACCTCTTTTTTTTCTTAAAAAATATATTAAAACCAATCACAAAGCAACACCGCATTTGTAACTTTGGTCATATATGGGTATATTCCTATGCAATTTTCATGGCTTTTGTATGTCGCATCTATGAAAATTCCAGGAATTTGACAAAAAACGTGATGCAATTGGCCATCTTTCTTGCATGAAGTGGCCACAAAACGCACCGGCACGCCATGCGCGTGCCACCAGGCTGCACACAACACGCTTTTATCGTCACAATCACGCGGGCAGTAATCGGGCCGCAAAGTGAACGCCGGCCGGCTCACCGTTTCAACGTTTTCAGGGTCGGGCACATAGGGCAGCCGGCAAACATACCGGTAAAAATCCACGAAAGGCACCGCCAACCATGCCCCCAGGTCGGCGGCATATTGCTGGGTTATCCGGCGCATCTCGGCACCGGTCAAAAATACACTCTCAAGCGGCTGCACTCTCTTTATCATGTCAATAAATATATAATAAAAGGCAGCCGACCGGCTGCCATGGTTCAATCTTGCTTTTTCAATTCAACGTTGCATTTGGGGCACTTCTTTATAAATGGCATCAATATTTGCCCAGCCGGCACGCTCAATTGATATAAACATAATGGGCATTTATAAAAATCTTGCGGCATTAAAGGCATTTATCACCCCCTTTAAAAAATTCCCATCTTTTTAAAATCTCTATTTCTTTTTTGTATGATTTTTTTGTCAAAACGTGGTCAAATTTTAAACAAATTTCGCTTTGTAGTTCGGCCCGCGTATAACACCAGCTTTGCGGCGGCTTTTCGTTTGGCGAAAATCGCGTAATAAATTCTTTGCGGCCAAAGTTGTAAGACTCGTCAATATTCCAGCCCCACAACTGCAAATTTGGTTTGTAATCCTTTATTTGTTCCATCGTCAAACAGCTTTCATTTATTATCATCCTTTTTAGGTCTTTTCTATCGCCGTTCAAAATCTTGTTTACGTTGATATAGCTATCAACTTTCATCCATCCGGTAACGGCGAAAATTGGCGCGGTTTCGTATATAAAAATATAATCCTCGCAAAGTTCGTATTTTCTCGGAATTGTTGTTCGTAATTCAATATTTTTTTCACCCGCGTAAATCATCGCCGCATATTCGGGATGTATAGAAAGTAATAAATTCATTAATCAACCTCCTTAAAAAATTTTACTTGCCTCTTTTTCGTTTTCCTCGTTATTTTTTCAAAGTAGAAATAATGGAACGCACCGCAATTTTTACAAGTAGCAGTAAAATTCCTTTTATCTTCATAGGTATTTTGCGCATGGTATTCCCTGCAATTCAAATCCAGGAAAATGCGCGTGCCATCGCGCTGGGTAATTATCGCTTTGTATTTAGCCATGTGCGCCCCCTTTTTTCTTGGCGGCTGCCTTGACTACCTCGGCAAGCAAATCGCGCACAAATGCGCTATCGCTGGCCATGGAGAACATGCCGCCCTTGTATTTGGTTTTTGCGGCGTTGAACGCGGCCGCGGATAAGTAAAGCAATTTTTGTTTAATATCTTTCATTTGTCTATACTCCATGTGTAAAAAACATTATTGAGTGATAATTGATGCAATTGTTACAACGTTCAATCTCCAGGCATTCAATTAAACCGTTAAAAGGTTTTGACATATCAATTCTTGAAAGCATTGTCCACAATTTATCTTTGTAGATTTTCGCGGCCTCTATCGTGGCCTCATGTTCATACGCAATATCAAACATTTTATACGCCCAAATATGTTGCAGTTCGTGCCATCATTTTTTTATTTTTGTTAATCTTCATAGGTATAAACGGCCTTTCCTCAACATGTTTTTGTATGAAATAGGCGCAACGTTCTCCGAAATTCCAGCTATGAAAAGAAATCATTTTAAACCAATAATTTTCAATTACCATCGTAACCATAATAAACCATCCTTTTTTAATTGTTTGATTTTGCGGGTTTACGGCGTTGCCCGCGCGGCCGTTGTTTTTATTCGCTCAATCCGTTGTATATTGCCTCACGGCATACAATTTTACCTCCTTTTTTTATAACCCTATAAATTTTTTTTTCACGTTCATCAATTCCATTTGCGAAATATTCCGCAGTATTATCAATAGCCCAAAAACTATTTAAAAAGTACCGACAAAAAAATTTATTATTCTTTCTTTCACGCCATGTTAATGAAACGCATATTTTATTTTTCATAATCTAACCAGCCTTTTTTAATTGTTAAAAAGTCGCTTACTTGCGAGGCAAAGCGGTCGCACCTTTAAACCTCAATATCCACCGACCAGGGTAATATTTAGGATAGTCAATCCCACAAGTAAGCATACGGTGCAATATTGCCGGCAACATCGCCCCGCATGATATAATATACTATCATTTGATAGCATCGGCAAGAAAAATTTTGTTTTCATTATTCCATCCTGGAACAAGACGGCCTATTTCGGCAAGCTGCTGGCCATATCATTTGATAGCATCGGCCTACGATTTACGCACGCATGCCGCAACGCCGCCCCGCTTACCGTGCCCCACGGCCCCCGCCCCGATGGCGCGGGGCCAACCGCGGCACCAATCGCCCGCACGCCGGCACGCCATGCGCATGGCACTCCCGCCGCCCATCCGATTGCCGCGGCCGGTGCCTGCCGTGGCTGCTGCCCTGCTGCCGTTACGTTGTGCGCAAATCGGGCCGCGCTCGCGCGGGCATGTATATATAACTTGTTCGCAATTGCCAGCCGTTGCGGGGAGTAACGTTTTTTTTTGGGGCCGAACCTGGGGGCCAGGTCGGGCGCGCACGCGCTGGCCGTGTCGGGCCATTTCCGTTGCGCATAGCATTGCACGGCCATCGCATGCGGTTGCGGCCGCGTTGGTTGTCAAATGTGGGTAACGTGGCCGCAACATGAAATGGCGCGCCGTTGCGCGCTTGTGAGGGAACGGCGGAACGCTGGCACGGTGTTTGCGTTCCTGGATTGGGTGCGGATATACTGCCCCCAGCCCCCCGGCAAAGCCAATGCGCTGCCGGTTGGCTGGAGTATCAAAACCGCGTTCCCGTTTTTGGTATGCGTCTTTGACCGCCCCCCGCAACGATAGCCCGCCGCCGATTTTACGGCCACTTCGGCGGAGTTTGTCCGCGCGCGGGTTCGCTACGTGTCGGCCCGGTTCCTCGTGTCACCTATTGCGCCGTGTCGCACTTGTGCGTGTGTGTGCGGCTTATTCGCAATGGTCAAGCGTTAGTAGAGAACATCCCCCGCGACGATTAGCCAGGCAAACCAGCCCCGCGGCGGCCGTTACCTCGCCGCGGATAACAATAAAATACAAAAAAAACGCATTTTGTGCGGTTTGCGCTTGGTTTTGGGCTTGTTTTTGGTGTTGTTATTAGTTATTTTTAAATACAGAAAAACACCGCGCTTTTATGCGTGTCAAAAAAATCGCGGTGCGCTGCCGGTTAGACCGTAACGGATGTATAACAAGCAGCTATTTAATTTTGCCCCCGACAAAACCAGCCGTTGGCAAATCGTTCACCGCCCAGGCATCGCGCCTGGGCGTGTGCTTTTTTATCAATGGGTTCGTTTTTTATAAAACTTCTGGACCTGGAATTGTCCATCCATTAATAGCTGGAATAAAATTATTATTGATTGTATCGTAAAAACCTAATACGGAATCGGCAACACGTTTTGCGGGCACAAGATTATATTTTAGATTGTCCGCATTATCTAAAACCTTAAAACTAAACGCCATGCAGTTTTGCGGCAAAGCAAAATGAAAAATTCTACCTAACGTTTTATCGGCGTCATAAGTTCCCGTATTATTAACATAATCAACGCCATTTATTTTATTTAAATTTGCTCCAGCTTCTATTACTAAATCTCCGCTTGTAAAATTTGTAGCTTGTTCATTAGACGTTGTTGAATTCCATCTATGAAACACACGTTGGCCGGAACTTTCAAATTTTAAAGAACGTTGCTGAAAAGTCCATGTATAGAAAAAGTACATATAGTTTTGGCCATTTATAGGAGAATCAAAATAACAATGTAGATTTATTTTGTCATTATAATTTATAACCATTCCGCCGCCGGAAATTTCCGGCGTTCCGCTATTTGTTGTACATTTTATAAATAGTAGCTTTTTATATTCATCGGGTATCGGGGTAGGCGTATCGCCGCCGCTTGCGCCGTTCTTATATACGCCGTTACCTTTGTAAATGCTGGGTTTGTATATAGTAGGTTCGCCCATATCACCCCCTAGAATAAAACTTTATTTCCAATATCGTAAATACCAGCGGTATCAATCAAAAGTTCAATTTCCGCGCTTGTTCCCTGCCCAACAAAATCATCCTGTATATTAAAATCGTCTAGTTGGAAAAGGGCGTCATCGGGATTAACGGCCAAATCCAACATTGTATAGTCATGATTTCCGCCCGTGCGCTTATAAGGCATCAATGAAATATTTGTTTCAAACCATTCTCCCCAATTGGGAATATGCAAGAAAATATCATCATATTGATATAATGTGCCGTTGCCATCATCGCCTACACAATCAAGCCTAAATTTTCCGGCAAGTTGCCCAGGCGCGTTCTGAAGTCCAGGCGCGCCCTGGGCGATAAGGCGCACGGCCTTTATCTTGATTTCGTTTTCTACCGGCAATTTAACGCGGCCAGCAAGTGACGGCGCGCCAAAGCA
>JAGCOQ010000074.1 GCA_017642625.1 Alphaproteobacteria bacterium
TCAACTGGGAACGAACCCGCAACCGCGGTATTTTTACCGCCCAGTTTAATATTCGCAAATCCCGAACCGCCACGGTGTGTAATACGATATTCATATGCAGATGTGCGCTTTCCAAATCCATTTTCAGAAATAGTCAAAATGAATTGTTCGTTTGCCGCCAACTGCGCCATCTTGGCATCATCCAACACCAAATCTGTCGCTTCTTCTTCGCTGTCGGCTTCTTCTTCGATACCCGTTGCGGCACGACGCGCAGCGCGACTTTGCTTGATATACGCGGCACGCACGGCTGAATCAGTTTCGCCATGATTCAGCATTGCCATACCGATAATACGGTCGTCTTTACCCAGCGACAATCCGCGAACACCGGTTGAATTACGTCCGGCGAACACACGAATTTCAGGCACAGGGAATCTTATGCATCTGCCACGATATGTAGCCAAGAACACATCTTGATCTTCGGTGCAAGGCAGAACAGAAATCAAACTTTCGCCTTCGTCCAATTTCATTGCAATCTTTCCATTTGCGCGGATTGAATCAAAGTCCGACATGCGATTACGACGCACCGTTCCAGTGCTTGTCGCAAACATAAGGAAGTGTTCTTTACCGCTTTCTTGAACGCGTTGCACTTCTTCTTCATCAACCGGCAAAATTGCGGTAATCGTTTCGCCCGCCTCTAACGGCAACAGATTTACCAACGGACGCCCCTTGGCCGCAGCCGCCGCTTCTGGCAATTTATATGTCTTTAATTTATAACACAACCCCTTGGAAGAGAAGAACAACAATGGCGTATGTGTATTTGCAACGAACACTTGGACCACATAGTCGTCGTCCTTGGTTGTCATGGCATTGCGTCCCTTGCCACCACGTTTTTGTGCGCGATATGTATCCAACGCAACACGTTTGATATAGCCAGTGTTAGAAACAGTCACCACCATGTCTTCACGTGCAATCAAATCTTCCATATCAATGTCGATTTCCGCATCAGATATTTCAGTGCGACGTTTTGAAGACCAGTTGTCGCGTTCATCAATCGTCTCTTCACGAATGATTTGCACGATACGCGCATGACTGCTTAAAATATCCAGCAAGTCCTTAATCTGCGCGCCTAAGTCAACCAAATCGCTGTGAATCTTGTCGCGTTCGAGTCCTGTCAAGCGGTGCAACTGCAATTCCAAAATTGCGCGCGCTTGATCTTCGGACATGCGGAACATACCGTTTTCATATTCAGTATTCGGATCATCAATCAACTTGATATATGTTTCAATATCTTCTGCGTGCCAAGTGCGCGAAACCAGTTGTTCACGTGCAACATCTGGATTTGGACTGGACTTAATCAATTCAATAACTTCGTCCAAATTACCAACCGCAACCGTCAAACCCAACAAAGTATGTGCACGATTACGCGCCTTGTTCAAATCAAAGATTGTGCGACGACGAATAACCTCTATTCTGAAATCAATAAACGCATCCAAAACACCGCGCACATTGAATAACATTGGACGACCACGATTCAACGCCATTAAATTCACAGGGAAATTCGTCTGCATTTCAGTGTATTGGAATAACTGATTCAAAACAACATCTGGTATTGCGTCACGTTTCAGTTCAATTACAACACGCAAACCTTCCTTGGACGATTCATCACGAATTTCGGAAATACCCTCAATCTTTTTATCCTTGGACAGTTCGGCGATTTTGATAATCATTTGCGCCTTGTTCACCTGATACGGTATTTCATCAACAACAATCGCAGGATGATCATGGAAAGTTTCCATGTGCGTTTTTGCACGCACGATAATTGAACCACGACCCGTTGTGTGCGCCTTGTATGCGCCAGACCGTCCCATAATTACCGCACCGGTTGGAAAGTCTGGCCCAGGGATAATTTCAAACAATTCATCATCTGAAATACTTGGATTGTCCAGAATCGCCAAAATCCCGTTGCAAACCTCGCCCAAGTTATAGGTCGGAACATTTGTCGCCATACCAACGGCAATACCCGAACCACCATTTACCAAGAAGTTAGGAAACTTGGTCGGCAAAACAACTGGTTCTTGTAATGTGCCGTCAAAGTTCGGTTGCCAATCAACAGTATCCTTGTCCAAATCGTCCATCATGGACGCGCCCAACTTTGACAGACGCGCCTCGGTATAACGCATAGCCGCAGCCTTGTCCCCGTCGCGCGAACCAAAATTACCCTGCCCCTGGACCAGCATTTCACCCATCGAAAAGTCTTGTCCCATACGAACCATGGCTTCGTAAATAGAACTATCGCCATGCGGGTGGTATTTACCCATAACATCACCAACAATACGCGCAGATTTCACCGTAGCCTTGGTCGCCGGCGCAACATCATTCATAACATACAAAATACGGCGATGCACCGGTTTACAGCCGTCACGAACATCCGGCAACGCACGATCAACAATGACCGACATAGCGTAATCCAAAAAGCTGGTCCGCATTTCGTGTTCAAGCGAAGATTGTGGAACTTTTACTTCATTTATTTCGTTTGTTTCAATTATTTCAGACATCCTAGATTTCCCTTGTTTTTTAGCATACAAAGCATAGCAAAATTATATCGCGCGGGTCAAGAAATAAAGCCCAAAAAATGCATTGACAAATCACCCATTTGTGA
Organism: Alphaproteobacteria bacterium; assembly: GCA_017642625.1. The sequence continues at coordinate 2,639 of JAGCOQ010000074.1, forward strand.
TACAATAAATCGCAGAAATCCAAGGAAAATGCAAAATGACCGCAACAAAAAGTTTATTTTTACCGCTTTGGCAACTTTTTGCCATGATTTTCGTCTTTTATTTGACGCTTGAACTGTTGCAGAAAGTCGGTTTATTGGACGGCAAGAAAAAATCTAAATAAAAAGGTTGCGTTTTATAAAAACCTGTGATTAAATAGACGCGCAAAAGGATTTAGTTATGGCAACAAAAAGAACATATCAACCGTCAAAAACACGCCGTGTAAAGACACACGGGTTCCGTGAAA
>JAGCOQ010000075.1 GCA_017642625.1 Alphaproteobacteria bacterium
AACGATAAACAGTGTTCTAAACGTAAACCATCCATTAATTTTTCATAAGAATATCTTTTAAGCAACAATGCAGCTTCTGCTACTTTACGGTCAGTTTCTTTTGTTTTTTTATTACTTTTATTATCCATATTTATACCTCTATTGTTTTTGCGAAATGTACTGCAATATACATGGGGAAACGACATTTGTCAAAATAAAAGTGCATCGCAGGCCAATCGGTCAAAGTGTGCACTTTTTACCTTGAACAATCTATTTGGAACTTATTTGACCCGTTTTATAACGACACTTGCGTTGGTTCCACCGAATCCGAAAGAGTTGCTGATTGCGACATCAACTTTGCGCTTTTTCGCAACATTCGGCACCAAATCAAAATCGCCAACTTCGTCAACTGGATCTTCCAAGTTTATTGTTGGTGGCACAACGCCATCACGAATTGCCAACACACAGAATATCGCCTCTACTGCGCCGGCGGCACCCAACAAATGTCCCGTCGTTGATTTTGTTGACGACATACATGCATTTGTTCCGCGGAACAATTCTTGAACCGCCGCCAATTCACCAACATCCCCCAGACCAGTTGATGTTCCATGTGCGTTAATGTAATCGACATCCGCAGGTTTAAGCCCCGCATCTTTCAGTGCGGCACGCATTGCACGCAAGCCACCTTCGCCACCAGGGGCTGGGGCTGTGATATGATGCGCGTCGCCCGACAAGCCGTATCCGGCAACTTCGGCATAGATTTTTGCGCCACGTTTAACCGCATGTTCATATTCTTCCAATACCAAGACACCGGCACCTTCGGACATAACGAAACCGTCGCGTCCCTTGTCCCATGGGCGTGATGCCGCGGCTGGATTATCATTGCGGGTTGATAAGGCGCGCATTGCACAGAACCCCGCAACACCAATTTTACAAACGGCACCCTCGGCCCCACCGGCAATCATAATATCGGCATCACCATGCTGTATCAGGCGCGCCGCTTCGCCAATGGAATGTGCAGATGTCGCACATGCCGTCACCACCGCTAAATTCGGACCACGAAAACCATATTTAATGGAAACATGACCCGCGGTCATATTGATAATCGCTTTTGGAATAAAGAACGGGCTAACATGGCGTGGACCGTTTTCGTGCAATTCTATACAGGTGTCATAAATCGTTTCCATACCACCAATACCACTGCCGATGGAAACGCCAACCCTGTCTTTGTCGCCGTCATAATCAATCAGCCCCGCATCACGTATTGCTTCGTCCGCCGCAACCATACCATAAATCATAGATTTATCCAGTTTGCGTTGTAATCCCACTTCTACAACCGCATCCGGATTATATTGTCCGGCACCTGTTCCACGAACCGGCACACCCGCAATCTGACACGGCAAATCAGACGCATCAAAATTATCAATCTTGCGAATACCTGAAACACCACCAACAACATTTTTCCATGCGTATTCAACGCCAGTTCCGTTCGGCACAACGATACCCATACCTGTTATAACAACTCTTTTCATAACAACATTTCCCTTGGTTATACTTATGGCTTTATCATACCCAAATTAAGCCCAAAAAGCCAACAAAAAAAATCCGCCGGCAAATACCACACCGGCGAATTTAAATAACAGATACTATTCCAGCAAACTTATGCTTTCTTGTGTGCGTCGATGTATTTGACAGCATCACCAACTTTTTCCAATTTAGCGGCTTCTTCGTCTGGAATTGTGATATCAAATTCTTTTTCAACTTCCATAACGAATTCGACAACGTCCAACGAATCCGCGCCCAAATCGTTAACAAATGCAGCATCTTCGGTGACCTTGGCTTCTGGAACGCCCAGTTTTTCCGCTACGATTTTCTTTACTTTATCAAAAGTTGTCATTTCATATCCTTTGTTTAAGTTAAATTTTTGGTTCAATCATGAACGTCATTACTTAAAACTATCATTTTCTGCGCATAGTGTCAAGAAATTATAACAAACTATAACATTGTTGACAAAAACGACACATCAATATTCGTCCAACATTTCATCCAATAAGTTATTCATATTTGTGCGAATTTCTTCGCGATCGGACGCCCATGTTAATTGCCGCACAAGGAACTTATACACATCATCCATTGTCAAATTTGGCACCCCCGCAGCGCGTGCAACACGGTGCCAAGCGGTGCGCGGATCCGCCAAGTGCGAACCACCGCGCCCTGGGAACAGCCAAAAACTATCCTGGGGTAAATCCTGTAATAAAACAACTGCGCGGTCAGACAACGGCCAATCTTTCCACATGTAATGATTGAAATCTAAGTCTTCCCATTGCATAGAAAACACCTTGGAACGTGGCGCAAAACCATACACCAACATTAAAAACGACGCGCGTATAAATTCGTCTTCTTCTTTGTTGATTGCCGCAACCAAACGTTGCAACCCCGACCGATTCAGCGGACGCACACGCCGTTTCTGTTCAATTTTGGGTAATCCGGCGACAACATTTTGTTTAACATAGCCCTGCTCTATCGCATACTTAAAAATGCTTTGCAACAAATCTTGCATACGTGATGCAATCGCCGCGCCATCAATTGCAGAAATAACACCCGCCACATCTTCGCGCGTAATACCGTCAATCGATTTATCCATTAACGGTTGCAAATGCAATTTTACCGAACGCACCAGTTTCATTTGTGAATCTTCACTGCGACGAATACGATTCGCAACATACAAATCAAAGAACTCTTTAAAAGTTATTTTCTTTCTGCGCACGACTGGTTTCTTCAACGCGTTATCCAGCACGCTTTGCACCGCACTGCGCGCATCTTCGATATCCATATCCGGATAATTTCCAATAAGTATTCGCTTATCTGTGCCATGCACGCGTTTGCGAACAAAGAATGTTTTTATTCCCCGACTGGTTATATACATGCGCAAGCGCGGTTCAGACATATCTTGAACAACATCAAATCCCTTTACCGGTGTCGGTAAATTATCCAATATATACGGATTAAAGAAAAATTGATGCGCCATGATACACCCCCCAACTTTTTTTATTTTATTTTTGCAAACACCTGCTTGCGTGCATAGTCCTTGTTAGAACGCGCATGTTCCAATAGCAACTGCATGTTTCTATAGCGTCTGTTCTGTACATAATACGGACAGTTGAATATCGAACATGGTTTTTCTTGGAATCGATGGCAATGTTTCGTCTGCCATTTCCCATACACATTCCATCTTTTGTCGTCTATTTCAAAAAGGTCTGTTTCTATCACATTTTTAGGATAACGCTTTATACAAGCATAAGTATCATCAACTTGGTTCTCATCAAGAATGGCTGTAATTTCTTCTTCCGCCTGTGCAAGTATCTTTTTAACATCACGATAATACGCGGCACATGCCTTGTATTCTTTCCATCTTGCGATTCTAATATTATATCTTTCTCTTATTGTCATAATTTTACCTTTTCTTAAACTTAACGCTCTCAATAATCTCCACTTTCATTCTTTCTATCTTCTCAATATCTTCAAAAGTTTCGGGCAATAAGCTTTGCACGGCTTTGGACGCATTATAGAAATCTGTATACCTTTTATACATCGGACAATCTGTAACACAACAAGTATGTTCAAACGGATTGATATCAAAACACTGACAATATTCTATCTTTAGTGTTGCCGACAAACCATCTTCTGTATTTCTAAAACACCATTTTACGCAACTGGTCACATCATCTGGATTATCATTTGCAGAAACAAATGTGGCCAGATTTCTTTTGGCTTTTTTATAATTACCGCGCACCTGCTTTTTATATCTTCGCTTTTCAATAAAGTTTTTTATAAAGTTAGCCATTATCACTATTCCCGTTACTTTATTTTGTTTTTGACAAACGAAACCTGCCAATCAATTTTTGCCTTGCTTTTTGTTCTTTTTGCTGTAAATCATCAACCAATCCACATAATGATTGATATGCAACCAGTCCCGCAAAACGCGGACATTCAGCACAATGCTTTTCGTCTATGTGGCCATTTTCGTGATTATTTAAGCAACGTAAATCTTCTTTGACAGTTAAATATTCGGGCATAAGTACATTATTTGTCGGATGTTTCAATTTAAAGAAACAAAACGGTGTTGGATACTCTTGTCGCCACAGTCCAATCATCGTATCATACATTTTATCAAAATCTGGTCCTTCTAGTCCTTTTAGCATTGCAACAAGAACTTTACGCGCACCTAAGCACGCAAGCCACCCGTGCAAATCAACCTCTGTTGTAATTGGTTCATAACTTTGGCGCACATCAGTCCTTGCTTTTTTCAATTCTTTGCGTGCCGACTGCCAATCTTTATAATCTTGAATCAACGATGCCATTTTATTCTCCAACCTTTAGCGCATTGATAAACGCATTTTGTGGTATTTCAACATTACCAAATGTGCGCATGCGCTTCTTACCTTCTTTCTGTTTTTCTAATAATTTTCTTTTACGCGTGATGTCACCGCCATAGCATTTCGCTGTCACATCCTTGCGATAAGCCGCGATTGTTTCACGTGCAATAATCTTGCCCCCTATTGCCGCCTGAATTGGAATCTTGAATTGATGGCGCGGAATCAGATCTTTTAATTTTTCAACAATCTGACGGCCACGCTTTTCTGCGAACAACCGATGGCAAATAAACGACAACGGCTCCACATTTTCATCATTTACCAATATTGAAACCTTTACCAAGTCCGCCGGCTGATACCCATAGACCGCATAATCAAACGACGCATAACCCGATGAAATCGATTTCACACGATCATAAAAATCAAACACGATTTCAGACAACGGCAACTGATACACCAACACCGCGCGATTACCAACATAAGAAATGTTTTCTTGAACACCGCGCCGTTCCGTGCACAGCGACATAATTCCACCCATATATTTATCGGGCATCATAATCGTTGCGCGCACCCACGGTTCTTCAATAGATTCAATTTTTGTAACATCCGGCATATCAGCGGGGTTTTCCAAATCCATTTCACCGCCACCGCGCAAGTGAACTTTATAAAGCACGCTTGGCACCGTGTTAATAAGGTTCAAATTAAATTCGCGACTAAGTCTTTCACTGATAATTTCCATATGCAAGAGCCCCAAGAAACCACAGCGCAACCCAAACCCCAGCGCAGATGATTTTTCGGTCGTAAACATAAACGACGCATCATTAAGCGCCAACTTTTCCGCACTTTCACGCAAGGCGGGATAATCGTCCGCCGCAACCGGAAAGAACGAAGAAAACACAACCGGCACCGACGGTTTGAACCCTGGCAACGCATCGACGGTTGCGCGTGCATCACAAATCGTGTCGCCTACTTTGCAATCGTGAATTGTTTTCATGCCCGTAATAATAAATCCTATTTCACCGGTGTTTAACGAATCGGCGTATTCCATTTTCGGCGTAAAGAATCCGATTTTATCGATTACATATTCTGCGCCGGTCGCAATAAATCTTATCTTTTGTCCGCGTGATAATTTACCATCAACAACACGCACCAAAATCACAACACCTAAATAAGAATCATACCACGAATCCACCAGCAACGCACGTGACGGCGCGTTTTCATCACCATGTGGCGCGGGCAATTTATGCACAATCTCTTCCAGCAATTCCGGCACGCCTTCGCCCGTCTTGCCAGATACCGCCAGCGCATCATTGGCATCCAGTCCGATAACATCTGCAATCTGTTCGCGTGTTCCCGCCACATCCGACGACGGTAAATCAATCTTGTTCAGCACCGGCAACATTTCCAAATCATTGTCCAACGCCAAATACGCATTGGCAAGTGTCTGCGCCTGAACCCCCTGGGTCGCATCAACCAAGACCAACGCACCTTCGCATGCCGCCAACGACCGTGACACTTCATATGAAAAATCGACATGCCCCGGCGTATCCATTAAATTCAGTTGATACATTTCGCCGTCTTTCGCGCGATAGTTCAACCGCACCGTTTGCGCCTTTATTGTAATCCCGCGTTCGCGTTCAATATCCATGGAATCCAGCACCTGCGCCTTCATCTCGCGATGCTCAAGTCCACCCGTAATCTCAATCAACCGATCCGACAGCGTGGATTTACCATGATCAATATGTGCAACAATGGAAAAGTTTCTTATATTACTCTGTTTCACTAAAACACCTTGCCTTCTATGCGGCAATGATAAACCCGTATATTCAATTTAGCAAGGGGTATTTTACAAAACCTTCTGCATCAAGTAAGAATCTGCCAAGACCCGTTTAAAGCCCCCAGATATATAAAAATTTATTGCATTTGTCGTTGACACCGACATCAGTTTTTCGTTTTTTATCCCATTCGATTTAAGATATTGTTCATATTCCCCAATCAGTGCCCTGCCAATACCTTGTCGTTGCCACTTTTTATCAACAAATAACCAATCAATATATCCACACGACTCCTGTTTGACGATATGACCACCCAAGAATCCCAGTATCCCGGTTTTTGAATCACCAGACACAGTGAATAACAAGTGTGATTCCAGGGCAAAATCGCTTCCCAGTTCAGAAAAAATATTTTCTGCTACATCATATCTTGATTGTGCTGCGATATAACAACAATCTTCCAACACACCCATTGGTGCAACACTAAGCATGTTCACAACCCAGTGCATTTTATTGTTCCTTAAGCGAATTCAACAAATCGTCAATGCGTTGCGCGCGATCCAGTGTATCGTCATATTCAAACTTGATTTCTGGTACATATTTTTGATTCATGCGCGCCGCCAGTTCAAAACGCACCGTCTTGGTCACATCATCAAGCCGTTTCTGCACCATTTCAATATCGGAATTGCGGGAATAGTAAAACAACCGCACGAATTGCAGACCACCGCGCGACACCGCCCCCACCAGCGACACGCCACCCAGCACCGCATCATCGGCATAATTATCGCGTAAGATCTCGGCCACCAAAGTTTGCACCTTGGACGCGATACGATCGCCACGATTTGAATTTGTCTGTCTTTTCTGCATTGGTCACCCCGCTAATAACTCTTGCTTGTAAAATACCAAATATTTATTTACAATCAAGCAAAGATTAAACAAAGAAAAACCGAATAACCATGAAATGCGCAGAATGCATATTGTCCCAGGCGGAAAAACCATACTACACCGCAATCGTATTTTTAATGACGGTGTGTGAATCCATATTCCTGTTCGTCCCGCCAGAGGTATTTATGACCCCCGCCATAATTGCGAACAAGAAACGCGCGGTGCCAATAACACTTGCGGCGACACTGGGGTCAATTGTTGGTGGCGTAATATCATATATGATTGGTCTGTGGCTGTTTGACTCGGTGGGTTTGTGGCTGATTGAGCATTTTGCATCAATGGAAAAGTTTTACTTGGCCCAAGAAATGTTCATCCGCCATGGCATATTCCTTATTATCCTTACGGCGTTCACCCCGATACCGTATAAGTTAATGTGTATGACGGCGGGCTTTATCGGTTTCCCATTTTGGTTAATGATTGGCGTATCGGCAATATTCCGCACCGGTCGTTTTGTGATTGTTGGTTATTTATTGTGGCGATTCCAAGATGCCGCGAACAAGATTATCAAGAAATACTTTTGGCACCTAACCATTGGCGCGGTTGTTGCCGCCATACTGGGCATTGGCCTTATGTGTCTTATTTAATTACTTTCTATCATCCCCGTTTCTTTCCTGTCACCCATACAATTTCCCTTTGTCATTCCTGCCTACGCAGGAATGACAAATGACGTATTTCTTTTAACAAAAAAACCGGCGAACGCCGGTTTTTATAAACACACCTTAATTTATTCTACCCAAATAGATGCATATGTAGTCGCGTTTTCTGAACCAGATGGAATCTGGACATTCGCTTTCGACACAGTGACCACGCCATCACTCGCCGTCACCCCAGTCACCACATAACCCGTACCAGACGAAGTTACATTTGCCCCATCACCACTAGACTTTAACTTATCTTGCTTGTTATTAGACAAAGTACTTATTTCATCCGACAGAGTATCAGCACTATCTTCAATCAATTCCACCGTTGTCTTGATAGAAGGATATTTCGTCGTGCTGGTGTAATCCGCAGTGGCAAGATTAGACATGTTTGCAACTTTATTTGCACTTGCTTCTGCACCGCTTATCTTGCTGACTGCTATCGCTGCATTGTCGCTGATATCCGCATTAACGATTGTTCCATCAGTAATATCTGAACTGGCAACCGCACTCTTCGTTGCCAATGATCCCAAACCTGACACTTTGCTCGATGCTATCGTAGTTGATACTTCCACCGCACCTGTGCTGGCATTCGTGGTCAAGATACCACCCTTCGTCGTTTGTGTCTTATCTACCTTACCATTC
>JAGCOQ010000076.1 GCA_017642625.1 Alphaproteobacteria bacterium
CCAAAGACACGATCTTTTGGACGTCATATTTACGACGAACTTCACGTGCAATTGGTCCGAAGATACGTGTTCCAATTGGTTCAAAGTTATTTTTGTTAATCAAAACAACCGCGTTGTCATCAAAACGGATGATGGAACCGTCCGGACGTTTGATTGGGAACTTTGTACGAACGATAATCGCGCGTTGCACAGTTCCTTTTTGCACCTTGCCACGTGGAATGGCTTCTTTGATGGCGACGACGATTTTGTCGCCGACTGTTGCATAACGACGATGAGAACCGCCCAAAACCTTGATGCACATAGCTTTACGTGCACCACTGTTATCTGCAACTGTCATAACTGTTTCATTTTGAATCATTTTTTTTACCCTTTTCCTGCACGCGGGGCAATCCCCCACTGCTTTGTTTCTGGGTTCCGACTGGCGATTGCGCCCTCAAAGAACCCGCTTTTTGTCTTAGTCGCTTACTTCGACATCACCGTCTTTGGAAACGCCAACGCGTCCCTTTACAACCCAAGTTTTTGTCTTGGAAATCGGACGATGTTCTTCAATCGCAACAATGTCGCCAACTTTATATTCGTTGTTTTCATCGTGCGCTTTGTACTTCTTATTCTGCTTCACGAACTTACCATACAGCGGATGACGGAAACGACGTTCCACTTCGACAACAACTGTTTTGTCGTTTGCTGTACTTTTTACGGTTCCTTGCAGTATACGTTTTGGCATAACTATTGTCCTTTTACATTACTTTTTTGTTTTTAACCGATTTCCGCCTATGATACCTTATTTTTTGGAAATCTCAACAAAAATCGGTTTGTTTTTACTCTGCTGCGTTCAATTTTGTTTTAACGCGCGCAATTTCACGACGAGTTTTACGCAAAACATGCGTTTTTGGCAACTGACCCGCTTCGTGTTGGAAACGTTGGTTCATTTGTTCTTTTTTCAAATCAACCAATTTGCTTTCCAAAGCTTCCTTGGTCAATGCTGCTTTTTCTTGTTTCTTTTCTGCCATTTTTCAAACCTTTTGCTTTGGAATTAGTTAACTTTACGTTCAACAACTTTGGTTTTAACCGGTAATTTTGCCGAAGCCAATGCAAATGCTTCATATGCGATTTCCGGTCTAACACCGTCGATTTCGAACATAACACGACCCGGCTTCACACGGCAAATCCAGTATTCAACCGCACCTTTACCTTTACCCATACGAACCTGAGCAGGTTTAGTTGTGACTGGGACATCTGGGAAAATACGAATCCATAATTTACCCTGACGTCTCATATGACGTGTAATTGCACGACGCGCCGCTTCGATTTGACGCGCGGTGATACGTTCTGGTGACATGGCTTTCAGTCCAAACGAACCGAACGCCAATTCGCTGCCGCCTTTGGCGACGCCGTGGATACGGCCTTTTTGCTGTTTGCGAAACTTTGTTTTATTTGGCATTAACATGGTATAAATCCCCTATTCTGTTTGTTTAGACCTATTTGTTGCTTTTTCTTTCACTGCTGCCGGCATATTCGGTTGGACGTGCCATTTCCGAAGCCAACTTTTCTTTGTTCACAACATCACCAGTGTAAATCCACACTTTGACCCCAACGACACCGTATGTTGTCTTTGCCTGAATTGCTGCGTAATCAATATCCGCACGCAATGTATGCAATGGAATACGACCTTCACGGATTTGTTCGCTACGTGCGATTTCAGCACCATTCAAACGGCCACTGCACATAACTTTGATTCCCTGGGCACCTGCTTTCTGGGCATTTTGAACTGCTTTTTTCATTGCGCGTTTAAAGGAAACACGACCTTCGATTTGTTGCGCGATGCCTTGGGCAACCAATTGCGCGTTCAAATCAGGACGACGAACTTCATAGATGTTAACGACGACTTGATCGTTCTTGACCAACTTTTTGATGTCGTTACGCAATGTTTCAATATCGGCACCGTTCTTACCAATAATCATACCTGGACGAGATGTGTGAACAGTCACAACAACTTTCTTGGCAAAGCGTTCAATAACAACCTTGGCCAAGCCAGCTTTTTTCAACTTCTTGGTAATAAATGCACGAATTTCGTGATCTTCGGCCAATAATTTGGCATAGTCTTTTTTATTCGCAATCCAGCGAGAATCTGTTACTTTGTTAATTCCCAGACGCTGTGAAATTGGCGATACTTTTTGTCCCATTTCTTTATATCCTTGTTTTGTGATTTGTGTTCTTGAAGCGTTCCTGCTTTATTCTGGGTTTCCCCGTACCACGCATCACGGTTCTTTTTTATTTTGCTTTTTTCTTTGTTTCAGTTTTTTCAACTGGTTTTTTGGCTTTCTTTTCTGGTGCCTTGCCTGATTCCAACACGATTGTCAGATTCGAGAAAGGTTTCAGAATTGGACGTGCGCTGCCGCGTGGTCCAGCCATAATACGTTTCATTGTCAACGCTTTGCCACACCAAATTTCTTTGACGAACAAACTGTCTGCTGACAAGTTCTTGTTGTTTTCTGCATTTGCAACTGCTGATAACAAAGTTTTCAAAACTTCACCAGCAACGCGTTTCTTAGAAAACTTTAACACATCAATCGCACGATCAACGGGCAATCCACGCACCAAATCGCAAACCAGATTTAATTTCTGGTGGCTGACGCGTATCATTTTGTTAAAAGCGCGAACTTGATTTTCTTTGATTCCATATCTTGTCGTTGTCATAACTTACACCTTACCTTTATATGAAATTATTTCTTTGCTGCCGCTGCGGCTTTCTTGTTCGCTGCGTGCCCTTTGAAAGTACGTGTTGGTGCAAATTCACCCAACTTATGACCAATCATATCTTCTACGATTGCGACTGGGATAAACTTGTTACCATTGTGCACTTCAAAAGTCAGGCCAACCATTGGTGGCACGATTGTGCTGCCACGGGACCATGTTTTAATTGGTTTACGATCATCTTTTTCATTTGCAGCCGCTGTCTTTTTCAAAACAGACGGATGAACATAAGGACCTTTCCATACTGAACGAGACATCATTTACTCCGTTTTTTTATTATTTTTTCTTTGCCAAATGTCTGCTGCGGATAATCATCTTTGCAGTGCGTTTATTGCTACGGGTACGATATCCCTTGGCTGGAATACCTGTACGTGATACTGGTTCGTGGCCCTTAGAATGACCATTACCACCACCCATCGGGTGATCGTTCGGGTTCATTGCCATACCGCGCACTGATGGACGGATGCCCAACCAGCGTGCACGACCGGCTTTACCCAAGTTGACGTTGCGTTGATCCGGATTGGAAACGCTGCCAACTGTTGCAAAACAATCGGAATGAACTTTACGCAACTCACCGCTGTTCATTTTAATCTGTGCATAAACGCCGTCTTTACCCATCAATTGAGCATAGCAACCTGCGCTGCGCGCCAACTGGCCGCCGGCACCCGGTTTCAATTCGACATTATGAACGATTGTACCGATTGGCATATTCTTTAACGGCATCGCATTACCTGGTTTGATATCTTCGCGTTCGCCAGAAATGACGACATCACCAACTTTCAAATCACGTGGTGCCAAGATATAAGAACGAATACCATCTTTGTATTCAATCAAAGCGATGAACGCAGTGCGATTCGGATCGTATTCCAAACGCAACACTGTTGCTGGAACATCCAATTTTTTACGTTTGAAATCAATCAAACGATAACTGCGCTTGTGACCACCACCTTGGTGCATAACGGTCACATGACCAAAATTATTACGTCCACCTTTGGACTTGATACCGACTGTCAATGCCTTTTCTGGTGCACCACGATACAGACCCGATTTATCGACTTGGGTCAAACCACGTGTACCTGCGGTTGTCGGTTTGTAATGCTTTAATGCCATTTTTTACTACCTTTGTTTGCCATAACAATAACATCCCATTAATCTGGATTCTCTGTTAGGGCTGTTGATTTATTATTGTACGTTCGCGCTCAGATCCAATTTTGCATCTGCTGGTAACGAAACATACGCTTTCTTCACAGTGCGTTGAGTGCCAGAACTGCGACCACGGAAAGATTTCACTTTGCCCTTCACGACAACAATGTTAATTTTTGTTGGTTTAACATTATATATCGCTTCGACGGCACGTGCGACATCATCTTTGGTTGCGTTCGCTGCAACTTCAAATGCAACACCGTTCTTTTCAGACAGTTTTGCTGCCTTTTCCGAGATTATCGGGCGACGCAGTACATCAAACGCACCGGCGGTCGCAACGATTTTCTTTTCTGCTTTAACTTTCTTTTCTGCCATTTTATTGACCTTATGTTATTATGCCAATCTTGCTTCCACTGCTTTGACTGCGTCCGCTGTCAAAACCAATTTTTCATGTTTCAAGATATCCAAAACATTCAAACCGATTGTTGGCAAAACATCAACATTTGCAATGTTTGCTGTGGATTTCTTGAAGTTTTCATCCAAAACATCACCACCAACAAATAACGCTGATGCGATATTCAATTTTTTCAGTTGCTTTGCAAAAGCACCTGTTTTGGCTGCTTTCAATTTTTCAGAATCAATAACAACCAATGCGCCTTCTTTGACCTTGGATGACAGAGCCATCTTCAAGCCTAAGTTACGAATCTTTTTCGGTAAATCGATTGCATGATCGCGAACAACTGGTCCATGAACGACACCACCGCCACGCATGTGAACATTGTATCTTTCACCTTGACGTGCGTTACCTGTCTTTTTCTGTTTGAACGCTTTTCTGCCACTGCCTGCGACATCAGAAACGGTTTTAACCGCATGTGTGCCGGCGCGTGATTTTGCGCGTTGCCATGTAACGACGCGGTGCAAAATGTCTGCACGTGGTGCTACTCCAAAAATGCTGTCCTGCAATTCTGCTTTGCCGACCGCTTTACCATCAAAATTAATAATGTCTATTTGCATTTTATTCACCTTACCTTGCTGTCGTCACATTATTCCGCAGCCGCTTCTGCTGCTGGGGTTTCTGTTGCATTGTTCGCGCTTGTCGGAACTGGTAAATCTTTCTGTTCTTTTTTGACTGCATCGGTCACCAAAACAAATGTGCCATTTGCACCTGGGACAGCGCCTTCTACGAAAATCAAGTTTTCTGCTTCGTCCATGCCGAATACTTTCAAGTTCTGAACAGTGACGGTTTCATTACCCATTTGTCCCGCCATCTTTTTACCTTTCAGAACGCGGCCTGGCCATTCACGCATACCTGTACCACCCAAAGAACGATGTGCTTTCAAAACACCGTGTGATGCTTCTTTACCGCCAAAGTTATAGCGTTTCATCGCACCTTGGAATCCTTTACCTTTGCTGGTTGCTTGGACATCGATAAATTGTCCGACAACAAAATGAGACGCCGACATTGCTGTTCCAACTGGAATAATGCAATCGTCGGATACGCGGAACTCCGCGACCTTGCGATATGGTTTAACACCTGCTTTTTCTGCTGCAACCGCTTGTGGTTTTGCAACATGCTTTGCTTTGGCTTCGCGCAAACCTAATACATTTGCGACATAACCATTTTTTTCCATTGTGCGATTTCCAATAACTGTGCAATCGCCAACAGACAATACTGTGACCGGATGCGCAACGCCTGCATCATCATACAGACGAGTCATTCCTATCTTTGTTGTAATTAATCCGCTACGTTTCATTTTTTTGCCTTTTTTTAGTCAGAGGTTGGCGCGTTTTTTTATTTGCATCCCACACCAACGCTAACAGTTTTACAATTTAATTTTTACATCTACACCGGACGTCAAATCCAACTTCATCAATGCATCAACTGTCTGAGGGGTTGGATTAACAATATCTACGACCGCCTTGTGATTGCGGATTTCGAATTGTTCACGTGATTTTTTATCAACGTGTGGTGAACGGTTTACTGTAAATTTTTGAACCAATGTCGGCAAGCGAACGGGTCCAACGACATCAGCGCCAGTGCGCTTTGCTGTCTTGACAATTTCATCAACAGATTCCATCAAATTACGATGATCAAATGCTGTTAATTTAATACGAATTTTTGATGCTGGTACCATTTGTTCGTTTTCCTTATTGTTATTCGGGCCGGTAATCATTGGAAGTTTTCATCCAATTACACCGACCCGTTTTGTTACCCTTATTTAATAATCTTGGATACAACACCTGCGCCAACTGTGCGTCCGCCTTCACGGATAGCAAAGCGACGGCCTTCGTCCATAGCAATAGGTGCAATCAATTGCACGCTGATACGAACGTTATCACCTGGCAAGACCATTTCTTTGTCTGCTGGCAAAGTGATTGTTCCAGTTACGTCTGTTGTGCTGAAGTAGAACTGAGGACGATAGTTGCTAAAGAACGCTGTGTGACGTCCACCTTCTTCCTTGGTCAAAATATAAACTTCAGCTTCAAAGTCTGTGTGTGGAGTGATAGAACCCGGTTTGCAGATAATCTGACCACGTTCTACTTCTTCCTTCTTGGTTCCACGCAACAACAAACCTACGTTATCGCCGGCTTCACCTTGATCCAACATCTTGCGGAACATTTCGACACCGGTAACAACTGTTTTTTGTGTTGGACGCAAACCAACGATTTCGCATTCGTCACCAACTTTGACAACACCTGATTCAACACGGCCAGTAACCACTGTACCACGACCCGTGATTGAAAATACGTCTTCGATTGGCATCAAGAATGGTTTATCAACTGGACGTTCTGGCATTGGGATGTATTCATCACATGCTTTCAACAAAGCGTCAATTGATTCTTTGCCCAAACCGTCATTTTTGCCTTCCAATGCAGAGACAGCAGAACCACGGATAATCGGAGCATTGTCGCCGTCGAAGTCATTAGCAGACAACAATTCACGAATTTCCATTTCAACCAATTCCAACAATTCAGGATCGTTTGCCAAATCGCACTTGTTCAAATAAACAACGATTTTTGGAATACCGACCTGACGAGCCAACAAGATGTGTTCACGTGTCTGAGGCATAGGACCATCAGTTGCAGCCACAACCAAAATTGCACCGTCCATCTGGGCAGCACAGGTAATCATGTTTTTAACATAGTCAGCGTGTCCTGGGCAGTCAACGTGAGCATAGTGACGATTGGCTGTTTCATATTCAACGTGTGCAGTATTAATTGTAATACCACGTGCGCGTTCTTCTGGTGCGTTATCGATTTGGTCAACGCCCTTTTGTGCGTCGGTTCCAACACCATAGTAGTGAACGATAGCGGCTGTCAAAGTCGTTTTACCGTGGTCAACGTGACCAATGGTACCGATATTAACATGCGGCTTGGTTCTTACATATTTTTCTTTTGCCATAATTTTCTCCTTAGGGCTTTGTTTTGTTAATCTGATTCTTGATTTCCGGTCTGGATTTCTGAACCTAATCATAAACCAGAAATTTCAAATCGCAATCTTTTTTGTTTTATTTTGTCAGTTTTTTTATAACCTCGTCTGCAACATTCTGCGGCACTTCGGCATAGTGTGACAATTCCATGTATGGATTTGCACGACCCTGTGACAAAGAACGCAATGTCTTGACATATCCGAACAGGTTTGCCAACGGCACATATGCAGAAATCAACTGATTTCCGAATTGTGTTTCAATTCCGTTGATTTGACCACGACGGCTGTTCAAGTCACCGATGATGTCACCGACATATTCTTCCGGTGTATTAACCGAAAGTTTCATAATCGGTTCCAACAACTTTGGCGCTGCTTTCTTCATCGCTTCGCGGAAGCATGCACGCGCCGCTATTTCAAAGCACAACACGTTAGAGTCAACTTCGTGATATTTACCATCTACCAACGTAGCTTTGAAATCCACTGTCGGATAGCCAATCAAGACACCTGTCTGTTGCGCTATCTTCAAACCCTTTTCAACACCTGGGATGTATTCTTTTGGAATCGCACCACCAACAATCTTGTTTTCGAATTCATAGCCCTGACCTGGTTCCAAAGGTTCAAATTCAATCTTCACCTGGGCATACTGACCCGAACCACCAGATTGTTTCTTGTGTGTATATTCTTCGGTGACTGGTTTGCGGAATGTTTCGCGATACGCAATACGTGGTTCGCCAACATTAACGTCAACTTTAAATTCACGCGACAAACGATCAACCAAAATTTCCAAGTGCAATTCACCAACACCAGCCAAAATTGTTTGACCAGATTCTTCGTCCACAGAAACGCGGAAAGACGGGTCTTCTTTGGCCAATGCTTGCAAGCCCAATGCCATCTTTTCAACGTCGGCCTTGGTCTTTGGTTCAACTGCGATAGAAATAACCGGTTCTGGAACATGAATGTTTTCCAAGATAATCGGGTTTGCTTCGTCGCAAAGTGTATCACCAGTAATTGTTTCCTTCATACCAACCAATGTGATAATGTCACCAGCCGAAGCTTCTTTGATTTCTTCACGTTGATTAGAATGCATCAACAACATACGACCAACGCGTTCACGTTTGTCGCGGTTGGAATTATAGATGTAAGAGCCAGAAACCAATTTACCCGAATAAATACGGATGAACATCAAGTTTCCAACGAAAGGATCGTTTGCAACCTTAAATGCCAATGCGCTGAACGGTTCGTTCGCATTTGGATGACGTTCGATAACGGTTTCTTTATCCAACTTGGTACCCTTAATTGCCGGAACATCCAATGGTGATGGCAAGTAATCAACAATAGCATCCAACAATGGTTGAACACCCTTGTTCTTAAATGCTGTTCCGCACAAAATTGGGTTAAAGTTCTGATTGATTGTTCCCTTACGGATTAACTTTTTGATGGTAGCAACATCTGGAATCTTACCTTCCATATACGCTTCCATAATTTCATCATCCAGTGTCACAACTTCTTCAATCAATTTGTTGTGCAATTCTTCGGCTTTCGCTTTCAAATCTTCTGGAATATCAATTGTGACCGGATGGGAACCCATTTCGTCTTCCCAAATCAAGCCCTTCATTTCAACGACATCAACGACGCCCTTGAAGTCAGATTCAGCACCAATTGGGAAATTGATAACCAATGGATTTGATCCCAAACGTTCGCGGATCATATCAACACAGCGGAAGAAGTTTCCACCAACACGATCCATCTTATTAATAAAGCAAATACGTGGAACATTGTAACGGTCTGCTTGGCGCCAAACGGTTTCAGTTTGTGGCTGAACGCCCGACACAGATTCAAACACCGCAACCGCACCGTCCAAAACACGCAATGAACGTTCCACTTCCATGGTAAAGTCAACGTGTCCCGGGGTATCAATCAAGTTGATACGGTGATCGCGCCAGAAACATGTGGTCGCCGCAGATGTAATTGTAATACCACGTTCTTGTTCCTGTTCCATCCAGTCCATAGTGGCGGCACCATCGTGCACTTCACCAATTTTATATGTCTTACCGGTATAGAACAAAATACGTTCCGAGGTTGTTGTTTTCCCCGCGTCAATATGCGCCATAATACCGATGTTGCGGTACATATGTAAAGGGGCGGTTTTTCCAACAGACATTGTATTCTTTCCTTTTGTTTTCTTTCATTAAATTACCAACGGAAATGTGCAAACGCCTTGTTCGCCTCTGCCATCTTGTGGGTATCGATTTTCTTTTTGAATGCGCCACCATTGCCCGCCAGAGCATCACGCATTTCAGCAAATAATCTATCCTTCATGCTACGTTCGCCACGTTTGCGTGCAAACATAACCAACCAACGCAATGCCAATGTTTGCTGACGTTCTGGACGAACTTCGACTGGAACCTGATAAGTTGCACCGCCAACACGACGACCTTTAACTTCTACACTTGGCTTCAAGGCATCAACAACTTCCAAGAATAACGCCAATTCATCTTTGCCGTCTTTTGCAATCTTTTTCAGTTCATCTAATGCACCATAAACAATGTTTTCGGCAACTTCTTTCTTGCCGTCCCACATAACAACATTAATACATTTTGCAACGACCAGATTATTATATTTAGAATCTGGCAATATTTCACGTTTCGTCGCAGCTTTACGTCTTGACATTTTGTTTCCTTTTTATTGCTTCATCTGTTTCCAGATTACTCACACGGATTGTCCGCGTGTATTGTTTAACTTACTTCGCAGTTTTGGCCCCGTACAAAGAACGACCTTGTTTTCTGGATTCAACACCCTTGGTATCCAAGACACCACGGATGATGTGATATTTCACACCCGGCAAGTCCTTTACACGACCGCCACGAATCATAACAACACTGTGTTCCTGCAAATTGTGCCCTTCCCCAGGGATATAAGCAGTCACTTCGCGACCGTTGGCCAATTTAACACGGGCGACCTTACGTTGCGCCGAGTTAGGTTTCTTTGGCGTGGTTGTGTACACACGTGTGCAAACACCACGTTTTTGCGGATTTTCCATCATATCAGGTGCCGTAGATTTAAACGCAACCTTTTTACGTGGTTTCCGAATCAGTTGATTTACTGTTGGCATTCAAAATCTCTTTGTTTTTTGTCCATTTTTTGTACACAACAAACCGGTCATCAGACTTATTTCCATAGCATGCTATGGGTTATAAATCTTCTAAAACGTCCGGTTTTCTGTGTTTTTTTATCTTTCCCTGTTTACGTGGAAAGCGTCTACATTATAACTGCAAACGCTTGATTGTCAAGGAAAAACACATGATTTTTATGAAAAAAACGCGCCAATCGGCGCGTTTTTATTTCTGTTCTTATCCAAGATTAGAATTGGATACCGAATTTAGCACCAAATTCTACTGGATCAACATTGATACCACTTCTTACGTTCTTTTGACCAAAGATGCCAACATAAGAACCTTTGCAGAAGTTGTAGTTGAAGCCCAATTTAACATTGATTGGATCCGACGACAACTTAAACTTTCCATCTTCTCTGCCATAGTATGCATTGTCTGCCGCATGATCCAAGTTAAAGCCATACAAAACACCACCAACGATGTTAAAGTGATGACCCAACCATACTTGGCCTTCCAAACCAGCTTCCATACCCCATGCATGACGATTCAAGGAGTAGTTGTGTGCTTCAGCAACTGCATTCAGCGAGAAGCCATCAACAACATAACCATAACGTGTACCAACTGTCCAGTCATAGTATTGGATTGTCAAATTGTCACGTGCATCATATGCTTGTGCAACTGTACCATAGATGTCACCCTTCCATTCGTTGCCATAATCGAACCAACGATAGTTCAGGCCCAGTTCAACATAGTCCCAGTTCCACTTTGTGCTATAACGTGGCATATCAGATGAATCATAGGAACCTGCTGTTGCGACAGAAACTGTCCACCAGTCATAGAATCCATAACCGAATTCTGTGCCCAAAGCATAGTGTTCCAATTCATTGTCCATTGTAAAGGTTGTTTCATTATAGAAAACGCCCTTATCTGGACGATACATTGGGTTGCCAATCATAAAGTTAGCAGCGCTAGCGCTGGAAACCGCGGCAAACGCCAACAAAGATGTTAAAGCCAATTTTTTCATTTTAAGAGCTCCCTTTTTGGTTTTACACCAGAATGATTTTTTATTCTAGCTGACTATATTCTACTATCAGATTTTTACTTTATCAAGGAAAAAAAGGACAAAACAACAAACTATTATGATTTTGTCATATATACATTATTTATATATAAGAAAAGGCACAGAAAGGAAAAATCCGGCAACCGCCGGATTTTTCCAACATTTGATTAGAAATCAATACCGAACTTCATGCCAAAGCCGAAGCCGTCTTCAAAACCCCAACCTTTTTCGGCATCTTCTTTACCAATATCACCTTTCCAGTGATCCATAGTGACACCAACATATGCGCCAACAAACGCAGATGGGTTGATGTTATAGTTCACACCAAACATACCATCCCATGAACCTCCATTGCGCACTTCATCATCGGTATAACCAGTATATTCAACACCGGCGACCAAGTTCCAGTTGGCATCCAACACTAACTGAGCATCCAAGCCCAATTGCAACTGGTGGAAACCTTCATCACCCCAGTTGAATGATTCTGTATTGAAATAATTGTATGCGAAATGACCCGCGACTGTCCAACCATAACCAACATAACCACCACGGATACCCGCAGTCCATGTATAGTGGATAATTTCCTTATCAAACCAGTATGTATCGTCTTCTGTGGCTGCAATCATCATCCCCAAACCTTCTCCCGCTGGCAGACCCACGGAACCAGCTTGATATCCAGCATACAAATCTGCTTTCCAGCCACCTTTATCGATAGCACGGAATATTGCATTCAACGATAAATCCTGCCAACCATAAACATCAAAGTTTTCATATTCTGGTAATGTGATACCAACTTCTAAGGCAAAATTATCCGTGATACCATAACCAAATTCTTCCGCCAACATCCAAGAATCTGTATTCTCAGAATGTGATGCCAACGAAGTTTCACTATAAAAGTGACCCGCTTTTGGCATATATAATGGATTACCATCAATAACGTTTGCAGCATGTGCCCCAGAGATTGCGAACACAGCCAACAAAGATGTTAAAGCTAATTTTTTCATTTCATATCTCCTTTTTTACTTTTATATTTTTTGGTTGATAGCATCGCAATACTCAACCTGGGTTCTAAGCTTATACCAACAACCGACCCCGACCATTTTGGTCGGGACCGATTGTATTTTTATAAACATTAGAAGTTATATGTAAATCCGATTTGGAAGTCGCTGGTATTTGCAACATTGTCGGAATCAGCATATGCGCCAAAGCCCCAACCTCTTTCCAAACCAACGTTTTCGTTTTCCCATGTATAGCCAGCGTATACGCCCAAGAAGTTCAAGTTCGCATACAAGGTAAACGATTCAGAAACATCGTATGTAATCATAGG
>JAGCOQ010000077.1 GCA_017642625.1 Alphaproteobacteria bacterium
GGGGTTAGATTTCACCGCGACCGTACGGTTGATATGGAAAAAAGCCAATGGGATCCTGAACGCGATGGGATGCCAATGGATGTTCGTGATTTACCGCTTGTATTTTGATATAAATATATTTTTCTTGATAAAATAGGGACTTGGGGCAATAATAATATTCATCAAGAACAGGAGATAAGGAATCATGAAACGTTCAGACATTGTAAGATCTATTCAAGTCAAATTTAAAAATATGCGCGCAACAGATGCGGCGGCGATTGTGGATACTATTTCCGATCACATGGTGGAATCGGTGGCGTCTGGTAATCGGATAGAGGTTCGTGGGTTCGGTACTTTTCAACCACGTGCGCGTGCAACCAAGATTGGATATAACCCCAGCACCGGTAAGCCGATGCCGTTGCCGGCCAGCACAACTATTTTGTTCAAACCTAGTCGTGAACTGACCAAGGAAATGAACGGGGAAAATTAAACGAGATTTTAATATGTTTTTTGGTAAAAAATCTGGAATAAAAAATGATAACCGCGACCGATACGAGCGCGTTCGCCGTCTAATGTGGATTAAGTGCGAATCGTGTGGTCGTTTGGTCTTTTATAAGGATTACAAAGATAATTTGTATATTTGTCCGCGGTGTAATCATGCGTTTATGATGAATCCAAAACAGCGGTTCGATTTACTGTTCGACAATAATGAATGGAAAAAATTGGATTTGCCAAATGTGTCGGACGACCCGTTGGAGTTTGTTGACCGTATACCGTATACGGAACGCTTGGCCGAGGCGCGTGCCGAGACCGGTGCAAATGATGCCGTTGTTTCAGCAGACGGGGTTATTGGCGGTGTGCCGACAACGGTGTGTGTGTTAAATGGATTCTTTATGATGGGGTCCATGGGACGTGCGGCGGGTGATGGTATTATTGCCAGTATTGAACACGCCATTGAATTGCATCAACCGTTTGTTATGGTGACGTCCAGTGGTGGCGCACGTATGCAGGAAAATATTTTGTCGCTGATGCAAATGGCGCGCACAACGGTCGCCGTAAATAAACTGCACGCGAACAAGATTCCATACATTGTGATTTTAACTGACCCGACATTTGGTGGGGTGACGGCTTCGTTCGCAATGTTGGGTGATATTCATATTGCGGAAACCGGTGCGCGTATTGGCTTTGCCGGTCGTCGCGTCATTGAACAGAATATTCGTGAAAAGTTGCCGTCTAATTTCCAAACGGCTGAATACCTGTATGATCATGGTATGGTTGATATGGTTGTCGCGCGTGCAGAATTGCATGATGCGTTGTCGCGTGTTTTGGTTGTGCTGACCAAGCAACCACGTGAACCAAAACCGATTGCGGTTCAAACACCGAAGTATGAAGGCTCTAAAAAGATTCGCGGTATGGGTGAAAATGACGCTTATGACAAAGTGTTGTTGGCGCGTCATGAAAATCGTCCACATTTCTTGGATTATGTGAACGGCATTGTTGATGATTGGACATACCTTGCGGGGGATCGTTTGTATGGCGAAGATCCAGCCATGGGTTCGGGTATTGGTTATTGGCGCGGAATCCCTGCGGTGATAATTGGTCAAGAACAAGGTCGCAATATCGAAACGCGTCAAAAACACCGCTTTGGTATGGCGAATCCAGACGGCTATCGCAAGGCGCAACGTATGATGCAGTTAGCGGAACGTTTTGATTTGCCGTTGATTTCATTGTTTGATACGGCGGGCGCATTTGCCGGCCGCGAAGGCGAAGAACGCGGTCAATCCCAAGCGATTGCTGCGACTATATCGGCGGGTTTGTCGGTCAAGACACCGTATGTTGCCGTCAATGTAGGTCAGGGCGGTTCCGGTGGCGCGATTGCGATTGGAACAGGCGATCGCGTGTTGATGTTGGAAAATGCGATTTATTCGGTGATTGCACCGGAATCTTGCGCATCTATTTTGTGGAAAGACAATAAGTTCAAAGCGACTGCGGCAGCGGTAATGAAACTGACAGCGCGCGATATGGCGAATATGGGTGTGATTGATAAAATCATTGTAGAGCCGTCGGGTGGTGCGCATAAAGATTGGCAGACGACAATGGAAATGTTGGCATCATCGGTTGTTGAACAGTTGACCGAGTTGCAATCAATCCCAGTTGACGAATTGCCGGCACGCAGGGCGGAAAAATATATGGCAATGACGCGTGATGTAGAGATTTTCCATCCATCGCCGGAACACGCATCCGAGCATGATGAACATTAAAAAACGCCCGTTTGGGCGTTTTTTGTTGATTTTTATAATGAATAATGTCAGGATACCCAGCATGACAAATAGTAATAGTTTCTTTTTTACCTGTGTTTGCTGGCGCTTTGTCGCCTGAACTATTTTCTATTGCCATTTTGGGCTTTATTTTTAGCATATTTTCAATTAAAATTATAAACACAAAAGGTAAAAACTATGTCAGATAAAGTAATTTTAACGGGTGCACGCCCAACGGGGCCGTTGCATATTGGTCATTTCTGTGGCGCGTTGCAAAATAATGTTGCGATTCAAAATGCTGGTGGCTATGCGCGTATGTATGGTATGATTGCCGATGCCCAGGCATTGACCGATAACTTTGATAATCCAGAAAAAGTGCGCGCCAATGTGATAGAGGTTGCACTGGATATGTTGGCGGTCGGTTATGATCCGAAAAAAAGTATATTGTTTATACAATCCGCTGTGCCGGAATTGACTGAATTGACTTTCTATTACATGAACTTGGTGACGTTGGCGCGTTTACAACGTAATCCGACGGTGAAAACTGAAATAGGGCAGAAAGAAAAATTCGCAAACGGTTTACCGGTCGGGTTCTTAACATACCCTGTATCCCAAGCGGCGGACATTACCGCTTTTGGTGCGACCATTGTTCCGGCTGGTGATGACCAAGCACCCATGATTGAACAAACAAATGAAATTGTTCATAAGTTTAATTCAATTTATGGCGAAGTGTTAAAGCCGGTGAAAATCATAACACCGGATTCTGAATTGGCGGCGCGTTTGCCGGGGACCGATGGAAATGCAAAGATGGGTAAATCGCTGAATAATTGTATTTATTTGAAAGATTCTGCGGATGAAATTGCGGCGCGTGTAAAGACAATGTTTACCGATCCAAATCATTTGCGTGTAGAAGACCCCGGTAATACCAAGGATAATCCAGTGTTCATATACTTGTCAGTGTTTGCAAAGCCAGAACATTTTGCAGCGTTCTTGCCAGAGTATAAGGATTATGCAGAATTGGCGGCACACTATGAACGCGGCGGTTTGGGTGATGTAAAGGTTAAGAAGTTCTTGAATGCTGTGTTACAAGAAACACTGAAACCGATTCGTGAAAAACGCGAAGCGTTGGCGCGTGATATTCCGTCTGTGATGGAAATGTTGCGTGTTGGTACGGAAAAGGCGCGTGCAGTTGCGGCGGAAACGTTGTCAGCGGTAAAGCGCGCAATGAAACTGAACTATTTTGACTAATGGACCAAAGGAGAGAGACCATGAAAAAAACAATAATTTGGATTGCCAGTGTGATTGGTGCCGGTGCGGTTATGGCATTGGTGTTTGGTGCAATTGAACGGCCATCTGTGCCACGCACAATCGCGGTTCGTGGTGAATGCTTGACCACTGCACCACGCGACAAAACGGCGATTACATTGCGCGTTACGACGGTGGATCGGTCGGCTGCAAAATCCATGAAACAGGCCACAGACCAAGTTGCCAAGATTACTGAATTTGTAAAGGGGTTGGATGCAGAAATGCAAACGACCGAATTCAATTCGTATGAAAAAACAGAGTGGAATCGCGATTTGCAGAAATCAATAACACTGGGCATTGAAACCAGTATCGCAGTCGAGATTTCGTCCAAGAACATAGAAACAATCGAAAAAGTATTAAATGAATTCGCGGGCGTGGAAAATGTATATTCGGAAAATCTGCGTATGTATACCAGTGCCGAAGTGTTAAAACCGATTATGGAAAAATGTTTGGGTGTTGCGGTTGAAAACGCACGCGTTCGTGCCAATGCGTTGGCGGCGGGCGACAATCGTCGTGCTGGACGTATGCTTTCTGTGTCGTATGAAACCAGCAATAACAACACAATGTACAGAAACATTGCACCACTTATGATGGCAAAGGGTGCGGTTGCGGAAAGCGCGATGGATGTTGGTGGCAGTTTGGTTTCCAAAGATACCGACGTTTCTGTATCGGTGTCCGCAACATTTGAAATAAAATGAACGAAATAGTTGGCGAATTTATCGAATATCTGGTCGGAACAAAAAATTATTCCGAACATACTGCGACGGCGTATGAAACAGATATTCGAGAGTTCTTGCAATTCTATGAACGTTTTGTCGGTGGAACGGTCGGCATTTCCGATATGGCGCATGCCGATACGATTTGTTTTCGTTCTTATTTGGCGGATCGGCAACGGCGTGGTTTGGCGCACAAGTCAACTGCGCGTGCGTTGTCGTCGTTGCGCGGGTTTTACAAATACCTTGCTAAACATCACAATATAAAAAATGATGCGATTGGCTTGATTTCTTCGCCAAAGGTTCCGCGTAAGTTGTCCAAGGCAATCGAGCCCGCTGATGTCGCAAACATGAAAACAGCAATCATGGAAACCGAAGGTGATGATCCATGGATTGCGGCGCGTGATTGGGCGTTGGTGACACTGATATTTGGTTGTGGTCTGCGTATATCCGAAGCGTTGGGATTGAAAAACAGTGATGTAAGTGGTCGACCGGATGTCTTGCGAATTGTTGGTAAAGGGAACAAGGAAAGAATCGTTCCTGTGTTGCCGGCGGTATATGATGCGATTGAAAAATATACTGCGGTGCGCCCGTTTGGTAATGCGCCCACTGATGAACTGTTTCGCAGTGTGCGCGGATTGCCAATGTCGCCGCGTATGGCGGAAAAGGTTATCGAAAAACTGCGTCATTATTTACAGTTGCCAGATTATGTGACACCGCACGCGTTGCGCCATACATTTGCAACTGCGTTGTTGGCGGGCGGGGCAGATTTGCGCAGTTTGCAAGAATTGTTGGGGCATGCATCTCTTTCGACCACGCAATTATATACCAAGGTGAATATGTCGGAAATAAGCAATATCTATATGCACGCGCATCCGCGTGCATTGGAAAATGACGAATAATGTAAAATAGTAATATGCCAAAATGATAAAAATGTAAAACCGCAGCTTTTTTGATGGTTTTACTTTTACCGCATATCATGATCTGTATTGAACAAAAAATGTTTTCTTTACCCTTCAGGTGTGTCAATCAAAACGGGGTAAAAAAAGTATATTATTTTATTGACGATAGGGCGAAAACTTTTCTATGATAGTAAAGGAAGAATAGCACAATATAAACCACGCGTTTAAATTGGGCCACTTGGGGAAAGGGATGAGAAAGCTACGTTTTCTGCTTGTTTTGTTGTGTGTGTTTTTGGTGCCGTCAACATCGTTTGCGGAAAATCCAGCATGTGAGACTGTCTTAAAGTATACGTCGTGTGTTTCGGGGCGGTATCTGAAATACAACGGTTCTTGCGATAGCAGCAGTCCACACGTCGGCAACGAATGTGCATCATGTCCGTCCGGTTGTACCTGTGCCGGTGGCACTGCTTGTCCGGTTTGCCAAACCACTGTCACCATCACGTTCAGGGGCGGCAGCAATTCAATGACGCAAACATGTACATCGGGTTCGTCGGTCACATTAAAGGCCGTGTCCAATATGACCAGTCCCGTCAGTTCAACATATGGTTGGTCGTTTGATGGTTGGGCGACGGCTGCTGGGCCGACAACAGCAGTGTATGATGATGGCGAAAGCATAACCTGCCCAAGTTCTAATACAACCCTGTATGGTGTATGGAGTAGAACTGTTGATCTTTACTATTATGGCAGTGCCAGTGCAACTGCGTTATCTAATACAAAACGAACGCAGTATTATCGTAACACCAGCACAACTGCAGCCAGTCCGACCTCTGTTACCAGTGTGGCTCTTACAAACAGCACATATGGATGGGCACCACTTGGGTGGCGGTATGATAGTGCACCGGCTTCTGGTGTGGACGTATCCCAGACAGGATCATCGACCACGTCATTGACCCCACCGGCTGATGGAGAGGCCGCTGCTTATGCTTTTTATTCGCGAACCCCTCAAATTGCTTATGATGCCAATGGTGGCGAAGATAGTATGAACAATTCTGATTGTAATTCGGTTCAATATTACAATGCTGGTGGAAATGCCACTACTGATATAGAGTGCACTTTGCAAGATAATGGTTTCCCTGCACGTAGTGGTTATGATTTCAATGGATGGCGGATGGGATCGCCATCGGGTACGCATTATGACGAAGGGGAAGAGGTTACATTTCCATACTCAAGTTGGACCAGTTCTAAGACGTATACCGCCTATGCGGACTGGGTATCAACAGGTGTGACAATTACGATAGATAAAAATGGTGGTACTGGTTCGTTGTCAATTGTTACCGTTTCTGGCGACACCCCGACTGTTAACAGTAACAGTGGTACGAGTGATGCAACGGTGACCTGTACTCCGGGTGCTGTATTCCGTGTTTCTGGGGTATCTAAAAGCAATGCTACTTATGATGGTTTATCAACATCTTCATCGGGAAGTGGCAATTCGACAATAACATGTCCATCGTCATCTGGTTCTACATATTACATGATTTGGTCTTGTGATGCTGGTTATTACTATAACAGTGGAACCTGTACGGCATGTGCCAAGGGAACATATAAAACGTCTGCTGGAAACGCGACGTCTTGTACCACGGCATCTAGTGGATATTACGTAGATACAACGGCGGCAACAAGTCAAACCCAATGTCCGTCTGGATATCGCAGTGGTTCGGATAGTCCGCGTAATGCCATTACAGATTGTTATACCGACAGTTGTACCGTGGCCTGTTCTGGTAACGATACATCGTCTTGTCCAGCGCATTCGACATGTACATATAATACCAGTTATACTACATCCGGCACTAAAAAATATTATAATGGTTCGTGTAACGCGTCGTCCAGTTTGTGCCCAGTGGCCAGTTACACATGCGCGGCGGGGTACTACAAGACCAGTTCTGGTTGTTCGCCATGTGCCAAGGGGACATATAAAGCGTCTGCTGGGAACGCGACGTCTTGTACCACGGCGGATGCGGGATATTACGTAAATACAACGGCGGCAACAAGTCAAACCCAATGTCCGTCTGGATATCGCAGTGGATCCGATAACGGTCGTGATGACATCACAGATTGTTATACCGACAGTTGTACCGTGGCCTGTTCTGGTAACGATACATCGTCATGTCCATCACATGCGACATGTACATATAATACCAGTTATACTACATCCGGCACTAAAAAATATTATAATGGTTCGTGTAATGTGTCAGCCAGTTTGTGCCCGGTGGCCACTGTCAGCTGTAGTTCGGGTTATTACCTTACGAACAATAACGAATGCGACAGTTGCCCATCTGGATGCACATGTGCGGGTGGAACGTCACAGCCCGATTGTCCGGTGTCGTGCGATGCCAATGAATATCTTGAAAACAACGAATGTCATGATTGTCCATCTGAATTTCCATATTCCGAAGGTGGAACACATAATATTGCGTGGTGTTATCGTGATTGTGTTGCATCTGATGTGACTGGTGCTGCGACGGTGCAATCTGGTGGTAAACGTTATTCCGATAACAATGGTAATACCTGCAGGGCGGCATCATGTAATTCAGGGTATTATTATAACAGCAGTAGCGGCAGTTGCACGCTATGTTCAACGGTGAATAATACCACGTCCCAACAATCTGGGACGGACACAACAAGTACATCAACTTGTCCGGACGGATCAACAATCAAGGCAAATGCCACAGCGACAAGCCAACCATATACGAGAACATGTAATGGTAAATATACCGGTGGTGCCGGTGGTACCAGTGGCAGCAGTGCATGTACCGGGTGCAGTTCATATGGTTCAAAATCATATGGAACATGTTGTGCGACATCGTGTTCAAATGGCTATCATGTGGAAAATTGCGCATGTGTCCAAGATGCACCAACATCATGCCCGGACGGTCAATACCTTAACGGCAATACATGTTCAAATTGTACCGGGTTACCGAATAATGCCACTTGGACTGGTTCTGGAACAACGGCAACAAATTGCCCATGGCAATGTGATGCAAATTATTATAAAAGCGGTTCATCGTGTGTTGCGTGTAATGTATCGTTTTCTAATTCGTGCAATGTGACAAATGGTACCGGAACACAAACATGCTATCACACAAGTAGCCCCGCCGGTTCAACATCATCATCCGCCTGCACGGGGACAGCAAATTGCGGTTCGTGTTGCGCGACTACATGCACATCCGGCTATCATGTGGAAAATTGCGCATGTGTCCAAGATGCACCAACATCATGCCCGGACGGTCAATACCTTAACGGCAATACATGTTCAAATTGTACCGGGTTACCGAATAATGCCACTTGGACC
>JAGCOQ010000078.1 GCA_017642625.1 Alphaproteobacteria bacterium
TATTGGAATTCAACAACACATGAATCAACGGTAAAAAGTGGCGAAACCTGCGTAGTTTCTGCGGTTACTGTTACAATAAATAAAAATGGTGGTACCGGATCTCTGGAGGCGATAACTGTTTCCGGTGATGCGCCAACCGTTGCAACAAACAGCGGCACAAGTGATGTCACAATAACCTGTACACCGGGGGCTGTGTTTAGACTTGGCGGGATATCAAGAGTGGGCTACACCTTGGACGGTTTTTCAGAAAATCAAAATGCGACAAGCGGCACAGAGGCCATTCAATGTCCATCAAGTACAACCACATTTTATGCAATATGGGATGATTGCGAAGCTGGTCATTATTGCGATGAAGACGGCGACCATACTTGTCCGGCGGATTACCCTTATAGTGATACTGGTTCGGATGAAGAATCTGATTGCTATCGTGAATGTACCGAAGGCGATATACCAAATGCGACATCTTACACAGAAGACAGTAAATTCTATTATGGCGATGAAGCACCAAGCCAGTGTATGGCCGCAGATTGCGAAGACGGGTATACCCCAGGCGAAGGCGGAATATGTGAAGCAAACACAATTCAGTTAACATATAACAATGGTGGACATGGAACTGCACCAACAAGTCCGTCTTCATGCACATATGGTGAATCGTTTAATATGCCAGCAGCAATTACTGCGGATGGATATCTGTTTAAGAAATGGTCCGTAAACAATAAAACATTTAATGCGGGCGCGTCTGTTGTATGTAACAAGGCGAATTTAGGTGTTGACAGTGGAACAGCAACTATTACTGCCACATGGGATGATTGCCAAACTGGGCATTATTGCGATGAAGATGGCGACCATACTTGTCCGGCGGGATACACCAGTGACAAAAACTCGGATGACATACACGATTGCTATCGCGCATGTACTACGGGCGATATACCGAATGCGACATCTTATACAGAAGACAGCAGATTCTATTATGGCGATACCGCACCAAGTCAGTGTAAAGCCGCAGGGTGCGAAAGCGGATATGATGGCGATAATTGCGATCCGGCCGATGGTACTAAATACTACGTATGCCACTATATCAAAGAAGTCGGAAAATCAACTTATATGTTCTGTCCAAAAGGCAGTTTAAGCGATGGTTGTACATCTGATTCTATCGTAGAGCAACTGGTCTTGCCAGATGCAGGTCCAGACAGAATTCAGTGGCTTATGACAAACTGCGAGCAAAGAACCGGTGTCACTGGTGCAAACACGCCTGTGTTCACAACATTGGCAAAAAGTATGCCTGGTTTCACATACACCAAAGGTTGTGCAAATGAAACAAGTAACACGATAACAGGTGTCACAAATGCCGCCTGCTCTTCTGTCACAAGTACAACTATATTGGCGGGCGATACCAGAATTATATTCTTGTTCTATAACCGCGACAAATACAACGTGTATTTGGATAAAGACACTGGTGTTTCCAGTGTTTCCGGCGCGGGAGAATATGATTATGAAGTTCCTGTGACCATCAACGCAACCGTTAAAGGCGGCTATAAATGGTCAAAGTGGGTTAAAACAAGTGATGGCCAAACTGTGTCCACAACCAAACGGTATCAATTTAATATGCCCGCCAGCAATCTTAATTACAAAGCAACAACAAGTGATTGCGAAGCTGGTCATTATTGCGATGAAGATGGCGACCATACTTGTCCGGCGGGATACACCAGTGACAAAAATTCAGATGACATACACGATTGCTATCGCGAATGTACCGAAGGCGATATACCGAATGCGACATCTTACACATCAGACAGCAGATTCTATTATGACGATGAAGCACCAAGCCAGTGTGTTGCAGAGAGTTGCGAAAGCGGATACGAAGGCGAAGATTGTCACGAAGCAAGTGGTATAACCTATAAGGTATGCCATTACACCAAGAATGTTGGTGCAAGCACATATGCGTTGTATAACAATGCGTGTGAAAACAAAACTGGCACATCTAATGCAACAATAACGCTTGCTAATCTGAAAAAGACAATTACTGGTTTCACATATGATGCTGGGTTTGCTGGAACATCAACAAATGGAACGACAAAACCATCATCTGGTGCTGTCACAACTACAACGGTGTTGCCAGATGGAAGCAGAGTCATTGACTTGTACTATAACCGTAACACATATACCCTGACCTTGACCAAGGGAACTGGTATTGATAGTGTTACTGGTGCAGGAACCAAAGAATATGGCGCATCGGTGACCATCGATGCAACATTGACCACAAACTATACATGGTCAAACTGGACAAACAATAACAGCAATGATGCCGTGGTGTCTGCAACTAAGAATTATACATTCACCATGCCAAACAGCAACGTAAGTTATCGTGCGAACGCGGTGCTTGGCTCACGCAATTGTGTCGCTGGGTATAAAGATGAACAAGGCCAGCAACCATGCGACGACGGTTATTATTGCCCAGGCGGAACCGTTGCTGCGTCACAATCTTGCCAGCAGCCATGCCCTGAACGGCCACAGGGTGCGAAAGATCTTACCACGACTGGTGACCGTACCGCGATTACACAGTGCCAAGTGACGCTGACATGTGTGGATGCGTTTAATTCCAACCATGAACTTACCGGTGGTGGTGATAAGGTATGTAAGTATGTTGATGCCGACCGTGGTTATGACAATTGTATTGATGTGGTTGTGAAATATTGTCTTGCTGGGTATTATCATGATGCAGTAGATACTCCTTTCTGTACCGAAGTACCTGTTGGTTCTTGGAGTCCTGATCGTGCAGTTGCAAACTCTTGTGACAACGACCCGGCCAGCAAGGGAATGTATTCATGCGATGTATTGGTGAATGGTGTTAGTGCAACAACAGCTGGAAAAGCAAGCGGATCACCGACAGCATGTTATACATCATGTCCAACGGTACCTGTTACCGACGGAACTGGTGCGACAATTGGTACACTTCGCCCAGACACAGAAACCAAGAACTTTAGCGGAACAGTCACCTATTCTTCAACAGAACCTGTGACAGTGGTTTCGGTAAATGGTTCATACCCGGCTTGTACCTATAACAATAATGAAGCCGACTGTGTGAATGGTTATCATGCGAATGGAACAAGTTGCGATCCTAATATCTACAAATTCATACTTGATAAAAACGGTGGAACTGGTGGTACCGATGGTCCTATATACATGAAGTATAATGATGGCTGGTACTCAAATGCATCTGCCACGGCAGCAAGCCGCATCACCAGCATCACGTTGCCAAACAAAGATGAACAGAATTGTTCTGGATATGATATGGGGGCAATGACTGTTATAAACGCAGACGGAACTATTACGGCTCTTCCTACAATCGTGAATTATGCAGATGCCACGACCACTACAACTTTGGTTGCTGGTTGGGGTGACAAGCAAAAAACACATTGTGATCCAGGATACTATTACAGTGCCGAAACCGACAGTTGCGAAGAATGTTTGCCAGGTTCCTACTGCCCAGGTGGCGATGCGTTCAGTGGCGAAGATAATGACGGCGACGACCTTATATTCGACTGTCCGACCCCAGCAACCAGCAATTATACTCCTGCACAGTCATGGAGTGCGACAACTGGGCTGAGCAATGTATTACCACAAATGAGTTCAGACCGTGGCAGAACATCTATATCTGACTGTTTCGCGACAGTTCGGTATGATGCAATCCAAGGTGCCGGTAGCCAAAAGTGCTATTATGATGCTACCAACGAAACCTATGACTCATCAGATTGTGTTGCTAACTCTATTACAATCTTGACGTGTAATGGTGGTCATCACTATAACGCAAGCGAAACAACGATAGATTGCGTGCCTGTGGGCAAAGGATATTACAGCATTGAATATGATCCAAGCAGAACACGTTGTCCACAAGCAGAAACTTATGGTGACAACATAACAACAAACGGCACAACCAGCGATTCTGTGGGGCTTTGTATCCATGATAATTTCTGGGAATCAAAGCAGAATGATGCCAATGTAAATGGTGCATATATTAAACGTTGTTTCTGGAACAGCGACGACAGTGAATATAACATCAATTGCGGGCAAAGCTACAGAATGCGTAAGTGTAAGGCCGGTTATTATGACCCGCACGAAGGTGAGGCAACGTATGCAGCCGACGCACGTTGTATTGCGGTTGAAGATGGAAATTGGAGTCCTGGCCCAGCCAACTGGAATGCAGTAACAGAACCAGATGCATCTATCCAGATAAATGCATGTCCGGCGACTAGCGCATATGCTGGAACTGTGGCAAATGATATCGATTCAACCAAGACAAATCCTGCGACAGGAACCAGGACAGCAAGTGCTATAAGCCAGTGTTATCTGAACTGTATTGCAGAAAAGACCAGTGGCAGCATAACATATACCGTGACGAATTCACCGGTATATTATAACGGAACAAAATATCCACTGTGCGAATATGAATCAGACGAAATATCATGTTCCACAATGACCAACGGTCAATATCCAAAACCGGCATCTGGTGCAACCGACATAAATCAGTGCTACAGAGATTGTACAGCAGCAGATGTTGATTCTAATGCGCGCACATGGACTGGCAAAGTGATGTACGGTAATGTGAATCAGTGTACCGTCACCAAGTGCGAAGAAGGATACTATCTGGAGAATGGCGCATGTGTGGTATGCCCAGCAGGCAACTATTGTGATGGCGAAGACAAGACGAAATGTCCAACTTCTCATCCAAACTCAGACACGGGCAACACCAGTATTGATTTGTGCTATAAAGATTGCGTTGCGACTTCGCCGGTGGCCACCGTATCTGGACGCGACTATTACGGAGCAACCGATACCTGTGTAGCAACATCTTGCATAGATGGATATTATCTGCAAAATGGCGCATGTGTGGTATGTCCGGCGGGCAGTTATTGCGATACAGACGGAAAACACCAATGCCCAACTGGATACACCAGTGCCACGGGTTCCGATCAAAAGACCGACTGCTATCAAGATTGCGAACCATACGATATTGGCAACTGTCATTTGACACCGGTTGGTGGCGACAGAGCATTCTGGCCAAATCAGTGTGAATATACCGCGACAATCAACGGTAATCCAGCAACCATAGAAGATGGTGTCTGTGTTCCGACGGGATGTCTGCCGGGTTACGAACTGATTGACGGCGAATGCGAGCCATGCGATCGTGAAAATGCCCTGTCGTACAAAGAAGGCGATTCTTGTACTGTGGAATCTTGCGTAATCGGATTCCATCCAAATGGCGACCAATGCGAACCAGACATATTAGAGTGCACCCCACAGGCACCACATGCAAGCTATGCTGAACAGAAATGGAATGCATCGCGCAACGCTTGGGGTATCTGTACAATCAAATCGTGCATTGAAGGTTATCATTTGGCATCTAATTCGTGCGTCGCTGATGAACAGGTATGCGAAATTGAAAATGGTGCTGGTATGAAGACATGGAATCCGACAACGAATTCATGGGGTCCATGTGTGGCGACATCGTGCGCGCCAGGATATACCAGCGATCCGTACTTGAAAAACAACGCATCTCACCAGTGTAGCGAATGCCGCAACAAGTTCAGCATACTGGGCGAAGCCGCAGCAGATGCCTGGTTTGATGGCGACGAAGATTGTATAATCGCATCGTGTATATATCAGGGCGAAAAATATAACCTGGATAACAATGAATGCGTACCAATCTGCGACAGACCATATTCGGATGAAACAGGATCGCTGATGTGGAATGCATTTACACACAAGTGCGACCGTATATGTAATCCTGGATATATGTCCTGGTAATCTGATTGCCCCGCCAATATGACGGGGCTTTTTGTTGCATCATTCAATCTGTTGTATTATAAATATACACATGAAAACATACGATATTATTATTTTAGGCGGTGGTGCATCGGGGCTGTTCGCGGCCGCATACGCTGTAAAACACGGATTCAGCGTCGCCATTATTGATATGGGCGGCAAACTGGCACGCAAAGTCGCAGTGTCGGGTGGCGGCCGGTGTAATTTCACGAATACCGCAGTGGCACCAGATTGCTATTTCGGCAATAATACCAATTTCGTTCGTGGCGCGTTGGCACGTTTCACCCCGAACGATATGCTGGAATGGGCACGCGCGCACAAATTAAAGATTGTTGAAAAAGCCCGCGGACAATACTTCTGCGCAAACGGCGCAAATTCGGTCGTACAAGCACTTATTTCCGACACGCGCGGCACAGATATATTTACAAGCACAAATGTTGTTGACGTGGAAAAAAACGATAATATTTTCACCGTTAAAACTAACCATGGTTCTTTCGCATGCCCAAAACTTATTGTCGCAACCGGTGGCACATCATTTGAGACAGTTGGGGTGTCAGATATAGGCCATAAAATAGCAAAAAAATTCGGGCATAAAATCGTGCCAGTGCGCCCCGCCCTGTGCGCGATTGCAACGCATGCCTTTTCAGACGAACTTATGGGTATATCATTACCGGTCGCGATAACTGTCGGACGAACAGTTATTCGCGACGATATGTTGTTCACACACTTTGGCATTGGTGGACCGGCGGTTTATCGCACAACCGTTCGTGATATAGACAAACAGATTACAATCAATCTTTGCCCCGACACCAACATCTATGATTTTTTGCGCCAATCCAAGCAAACGGACGGCAAGAAAACGGTTGCCACTATATTATCGCAAAAATTGCCCGTACGCGTTGCAAAATGGATTGGTGGCAACACGAACACCCATATTGCAGATTTGCGCGACAGCGACCTAAAAAACATCGCTAATCGTATCAACAATATTGTTATTCCATCGTCAGATATAAAATACCATAACCTTGCATCAGCCGAGGTTGTTCGTGGCGGTGTTGATACCGCCGATATTTCGTCAAAAACAATGGAATCTAAACTGTGTTCGGGGTTGTACTTTATCGGCGAAGTTTTAGATATTGCCGGTGATTTGGGCGGTTTCAATCTGCACTGGGCATGGGCCAGCGGATTTACCGCCGGCAACGCGATATAGTTGGAAAAGGTACCTATCGCAGTGCTTTGTATGTGGGAATATAATTTCCCATATGTATATGACGACAAAGATTTTTACTGCATCTGATAACACGTCATTGATATGCGCAATTTGGGACAGTGTGGAAAACCCAATCGGCGTTGTGCAAATTATTCATGGTATTTTTGAAAGCATGAAAAACTATGATCGGTTAGCGCACTTCTTGAACCGCAACGGCTATATAGTTTTTGGAATTGATAAACCAATAACGCGTACCCCCCGAACATTTGATAACGCCACAAGAAACGAGATAGATATTATGCAATACCTTGTGTCCAAGTACACATTGCCGATATTTATAATCGGATATGGTTATGGGGGATTTATCGCACAAAATGTAATACAACGCGCAGAAATCCCGACCAGTGCCGTTTGCCTGATTAAATCAGCCAAGCATTATCGCTGGGTATTGCATACGGCATATAAAATCGCACAGATTGGCGCACGAATATATGGTCCCGACACCAGTGCCCGAATTATAAACTTTTTTGTGCGTCGCCATTGTGGCCGTACAATAAGGTACCCAATGGGTACATACGGGTTTTATAAATCATTGTTCGGCGGGATGATAAAGTTAGATGCAGATTCCAATTTCGCCAGCCCTATTCTGATTATTTGTGGCGCAAACGATTGCGACGCACCGAACCCACGTTTCAGTCGCGCACTGTATAACGCATATCAAAACAACGATTTAATAAACACGATATTAGTGGTGTATCCAGATATCCGGGATAAAATGCTGATGGAAATGAATTGCGGGCGCGTACAAAGCGACATCTTGTCGTTTTTCAATGATACGAACTTACTTTATCATTCTGATATATCGGCGAACACAAAAGGAACGATTTTCTGTAAATCAGATGGTGCCAACTGAACCTGATGTCCGGGACGACCAGCACTGAAAATAATTGTTTCAAAATTTTTGGCTGATGAATCAACGACCGTTGGGAAAAGTTTCTTCATCCCAATTGGACTGCAACCACCATGAACATAACCACAAATCCCCAGCAAATCACGTTGATGAACCATACTTAACGCCTTTGCATTTACGGCAACTGCTGCCCGTTTAAGGTCTAATTCCCGCGCCACAGGAATCAAAAATACATAATAATGTCCTGGTCGTGCCATGGTCAGCAAAGTTTTAAACACCATATCGGGATTTTGGTTTTGGACATGCGCAATATCAACACCCGTCATAGCCGGATTTACATCATATGAAAAATGCTTATAAAATATTTTATACGCATCCAAGATGCGCATAACGTTTGTTTTGTATTCCATATTAGTCCTTGACCGTCAAGGATGGACCAGCATCTTGGATAACGACATCGGGTTCGTCCGCATATGTTTTGTCGCCGGCCCAGATATAGTAATCATATGACTTGTTCGGAACACCTTCTACCTTTAACACATGGTGTGATGTTTCAACCCTTAAATCGTTTCCGTTTGGTGTTGAATATTTAATCACCTGTTGACCCGAATATGAGTCATAGCCAGAACCACCACGGGATACAACATACCCAGGTTCCCCAACCGTTTCAACATATTGTTCGGTCACGTTTCCATCATCAGATACATATTCTATGCCATCATCGTATCTGTACCCGTCACAGCAGCAACCAGCAATAGCCAGCGCAGCCACCAATAAAAACAAAGTATTTCTTTTCATGCCAGATATTATATCACAAAAATTGCGATAATCAAAATAGTTTATTAAGGGAACTGTTTTATAACCCTTTTATCTTGGCGGCCTCAAATAGATTTCGGGCCCATACGGCCTTGTTCCTTAAATAATGATTATATGGCGTCTTTCGGGTGCTTATCATGACGTGATCTATACCCTCTGCTATACACTCTTCTATAACAATGGGGCTGTCATCTATGACCAGGTCTATTTTTTCTTTTTTGAACGCATCCATCTTGCTGTTGCCATCAACAGCAATAATATTATCTATACGAACAAACATTCCAGCATCCCATATTTGTTCATAGGTCAACACGCGTGCCAAACTCTCCTTTCTGCGTACCGCTTCACCAAAGAACCATACATCCGGAGAATCTGTCTTTCGTGATGTGATTACCTTTATATCGTATTTCTGTTGCCAGTTATAAATAAGCAATGGATATCGTTTGCTTATCAGTGGCGTTTTATAATTCTCAATCGTTTTGAAATACCCAAGTATTTTATCCGCCACAGGTTTCGGATAGCATTCATATACCGCCCATGATGTTGGGTAATGATACCTATATTGTGGATAATCTTTAAACCCCAATTTGTACACCGGCTCTAAATCAAAAACCGTATTATCTAAATCAAGCGCAATTGTTTTTATGGGGCTGGGTGTTGGCATTTCTTTACCCTTTTCTTTGAGTATAAACCAGCCGTCGTAAAAGTCAAATGAACTAACTTCTTTATTGCATTGTGCCATTTGTGTACTACAATCTGGGTGTTATGACCGTGGGAAAGAAGTTTCATTTTATCGCGATTGGTGGTGTTGGTATGAGTGGCCTTGCCAAATACCTTATTGAGCGCGGATTTACGGTTTCTGGTTCTGATATCTGCGATGGCAAATATGTGGATAAATTACGGCATATGGGCGCGACCATTTTCATTGGACATAATGAAAGCAATTTGCCCAGGGATTGCACTGTGGTGATAAGTACCGCGATTCACGACGACAACCCAGAACTTATCAAAGCAAAGGAACTGGGGTTGCAAATAATGCACCGTTCTGACCTGTTGGCGTTTATTGCGAATGATTGCGGAAAATGCTTCATCGGTTTTTGTGGAACGCACGGAAAAACCACAACCAGTGGCCTGTGTTCTTATGTATTGGACAAAGCGGGATTAGAACCCTCTTTTGTTGACGGCGGAATTGTTCCCGAATTAAACACAAATGCACAATATAAAGACGGCGCACATTTTATAGCCGAACTTGATGAAAGCGACGGAACCATTGTAAAATACCGCCCGCAAATCGCCGTTATAAATAACCTGGACGAAGATCACATTGATTTCTATTCTGGTGGTCTAAAAGACATAATCGCGACATTCAAGCAATTCCTTGATAAATCCAACGGCAAAATTTTATTAAATAACGATGATGCCGGTGTTCAACAATTAAAAGATTCCATTACTGGCGATATTTATACATTCGGAATAAAATCAGACGCTGATTTCCATGCGAAAAACATAAACTATCAGCCCAACTTTACGACCTTCGATTTTTATTACAAAGACAAATTTGTTTGTGAAATTAAAATCATTCTAAAAGGCGAACACAATGTGTACAACACCCTTGGCGTATTGGGGGCGCTGTATATGTCGGGTGTTGATATAAATGCTGTAAAAGAACATTTTACAACCTTTTCCGGCATGGGCAGACGGTTTCAAAAAATCGGCACTGTAAATAATGTGCATGCAGATGTTTATGACGATTATGCGCACCATCCAACCGAAATAAAAGCAACATTAAACGCGGCAAAAACATTGAACAGCAAACGGGTTATTGTGGTGTTTCAACCGCACCGATATACACGATTAAAAAGTTTGTGGAACGAATTTAAATCGGTCTTTACTGATTTTGATGGTCTGGTTTTCGTGACCGATGTTTTTGCAGCGTCCGAAAGCCCCATACCAGAAATCACAGGTGAAAACTTTGCGCGCGCAATTGGTGGCAAATATCTGGCGGGCGATATGGAAAATGTGGCACGCGAACTTTTGCCACAAATACAGGACGGCGATATTGTCATCTGTATGGGCGCCGGCAACATAACAAATCTTGGAAAATATCTTTTATAACAAACACCCGCGGTTGCGGGTGTTTGCTTATTTCTGACGCTCGTTGGCCTTGGCAATTAATTTAACTTTGCCATTATACATATCAACCAGAATACGATCACCCTCTTCTATATTTTCAAATTCAGCGTTGCGACCCCACAATTCCAGTTCTGTGAAATCAAGATTCTCGCGCGACATATTACCATGGTGGTTATATTGTGCTTCAAACGGCGAATTTGACCAAGAAACCATAAATTGAAATCCTACGCCAACCGATTTATTGGTGAAAATACGAATACTCTCTTCTGATTTCCATATGTTTATATCGTATTCTGGTTTTGCAGAAAATGGATGCAGGCGCTTTATAAAGCCAACTGTGCCTTCCAGCACTATCGTTTCTGATGAAAAGACGGATGTTGTGCGGTCGTCTATCTCTCTTCTATAAAATTCAGGAAGACAATATGGTCGCTGTTGCAATATGTTCATTTTTCCATCTGCCGATACCGCAAATTCCATATCTATGGGATAACCCAAACTCTGTTCCAGTTGCATAGCCAGCGCAGAAAGCAAAATATGTGTTTTATATTTTTCTCTGTCTTGGGATTCAAGTTTTTCTGGGGATATTGTACGCCAATCTCTGCAAAAGAAAGTATTGTACCTTAAATCATTAAAGGTTTTTAAATCCAACCGTATCATTTGATGGTTTTCATCAAACAAGGGCTTGCTGATTGCAAAATACTCGCCACGACCGCCATCTGCCAACAATTTATCTGCCAACGCGTTTTCTACATAATTCATTACCACGAATGGACCACCATACCAAGTTTCAGAATACACCACCCCAGCCATTTTTGGGTTATCAACCATTTGTTGCAGGACGATTCCCATTCTGGCATTTGGTACATTAGCCGCGGATTTATACACCTTCTCTATAGCGTTTACCATTTGGTCGCGCGTTTTTACATTTAAAACACTTTCAAACTGACCGGAATATGTTTTCCCCTTTTGGTCTTCTATATCTGCCGAAGAACGCACAGCGACATTTCCGCCAAGTTTTTTGACGCAATCCATGGCATCATTAATCAATGCATCTGGTATCTTATTGGTTTCCTGATATTCATCAAACTTTAACAACGGGATCCCAAATGTTGGCGGAACAACAAATTCGGTGTTGAATCTCGTGTTATAACTCTTCATTAAATTATCCAAGACAAACAATCCGGCAAACTTACCACCTGCAATCATATATGGCATGTTCGTAGCTTCGTCCAATGATATAATATTTTTGTCATATATACTTAACACAGAAAAGTCCCCTTGAACTAACGCTGGATGCCATGCATATTTACTTGCGTAACAATTTCTGTCTTGCGTTTCAACAGATTTATCAACGCCTCTGGTATGCGCCCGGTCACCCTCGGAAAAATTTCTTGTAATTTACTGTTAACAACAATCTGCTTTGACGGTATGAAAGAAACATAGACAGTGTCTTTTGAATCTGCTTGCTCGGCCCATAATGGTGAATATGAGTTCAAGTCCTTAACCTTAACTTCTTTCCACTGTTGCCCATCGCGTTTGCTGAAAATATTTTCTACCAGGACATGTTCAAAGTTTTGAAATAAATCTGATGAATATAACAGATTGTTTGATTTGCTGAAAATAAAACTAAAGTGATCTGTTTCGTTCTGTCCGTAGCAATCATTACGCATACCCGGTGTGAAAAACCGTACATTTCTTTTTATTGTTATTCTATATGATTGATTGCCACATATGGGATTTTCAGGTAAATCTTTACAGAAAGATTGTATTTCGCGCAATAATCTTTCTGTAGTTTTCAGTCCCAAATCAGATTCCAAATTCCAATCATTAATATCATCGGTATTTTTTGCACAAGTTATATCCTTCATACCATAAGCCTTGTTTCCCGACCCCTCTATACTAAAGTAGACACGTGTAGTAATATCCATTTTTAACCCCTATTTACAACCGATTATACCCAATATATCTCGTTTGTCAATTTTTTGCATCAAGTAAAATTAAAAACACCCGCGGTGGTGGAGACGAATCCCTTCGTCCCGCCATGCACAAAAATAAAATGCCCAAACGGGCATTTGATTTTTGTGGCGGTGTTGTAATATTTAACGGTATTATATATGAAAAATACAGGGTTTTACAAGGAAACCTTAAATATTTCAGACAAGTCCCCAATATGTTATTATTGATAATACAAACAGTAAAAAACCAAAAAACGGAACCAGCAACACCTGTTTGCCGTATATTCGCATTAACCAAAACAACATAAAAAACGCTATTGGCAATATAAACACAATAAACGCAATATCATAATTTATCATACATACCAAATATTCACCGTCAACATCAAACGGACACACATTTACCCAAATATGATTAAATTTTGAGATTTTACCGATACAAACTAAATCAAATAAAAAAATATTCAAGGCAAAAAACAAACATACTGTTAAAAAATAACTTATTCTGTTTAATATTTTTTTCATTTTGTGCCTTTATCTTTTCAGTATTCTACTTTAATAATTAAATCTTTTCCATTGTTTTTAAACCAATCGGCAAACCCCGGCATTTCGTTTGTCAAATCGATGCAACCCGCAGAACCCATGGAATACATCATTGACGACAACAGCATAACAATTACTGAAAAAGTATTCTTACGCAAATACGTCAACACGGTATACGACCGTGGTAAAAACGGTGTATTAAATGTCACCGACAATAATCATTTAATTTTGAAAGCCTTTGCCACCGCATGGAAGTATCGCGAATTATATGAACGTGATGGCGGGGTTGATAATATCATCCGCAATCTGCACACGTCGCCACGTCAATTTTATCGATATCTGGACATTGCATATATGAACCCAGGCAAGACAAATCAAATCTTGTCTGGGAAATTAAAAATAAATGTTAATGATTTGTTTCAAATTGCGCGGGAGAATCAGGTTACAATATTATAAGCATACTATTTTTAGTATTGAACATAATATCAATTGAAACACAAAAAAAACAGGTATTCCAAGCAAAGGAATAAAAAACGTTTTGTTTTTATAGATCGGGACAAGAACATATCCTAACCACACTAACCATCCAAGCACTCCAAGTATACACAACACATCATAATGTGCCATGCATACCTGTTGTGAGTGTCCTGTTAAATAAGAACATGAACTCAACCATATCCCACCATTTTTTGCTATTCTATCAA
Source organism: Alphaproteobacteria bacterium (assembly GCA_017642625.1). Next base: position 14,095 of record JAGCOQ010000078.1, read on the forward strand.
AATATGCTAAATCACATAAAAATATGTAAAAAAGCCCAGACAAGAATATTGCCACAGTATACAATAATGGGTATATTTTTTGTTTCATGCCTAATATTTTACATTGATAATTAAATCATGTCCATTATTTTCAAACCATTTTGTAAAATTGTCCATAGAAGATGTTAAATCGATGCAACCCGCAGAACCCGGCTCTGCACCACCATGAATACTGAACCCACCTCGACCAAAAACATTTGTTTCCTTGGATGGCTCTAACCACACTCTATTTTTGCCCCATCCCCGCTCACCACCAGGCCACGATGTATATTTTTTTATTGGACCATAGTCATCTCTGTTTTGAAAATCTTTTTTGCGTGCAACATATGTTCCTTCTGGAATCGGGCCAGTATCTTTCTTGTTTTGATATTCCGGGGATTGATACCCTGGTTTTCCAGACACCGCAGCAAATTCTGCAACCTTTTCGCCTTCATCATAAATGGCTAACTCTTTCCCATCAAAAACTGCACAAATAGCACAAAAAATCAATAAAAACTGGCATCGGGATTTGGGGCAAAGTATATAATTGTGCTGAACTTGGGCGGATTGGAAACGCGTAGCGATATACACTGGTAATATCATCACTAAAAACTGCCGGAAACGGGGCGAAAAAGAACATCCCGCGGAATTACCACGGGATGTTCAATATTTGTGGCGGAGACGAAACCCTGTCCTTGATGAACGATAATCAAACCAAGATGCAAAAACTCTATTAAATATATCCGTTTTTGCGGGTTTGCTAATTGTTCATCTGCGTATTGGTCATGCGCAACTTCGTTGCAAACGCGGGGTGAATTTCTGGCGGAGACGAAGGGATTCGAACCCTTGATACCCTTGCGAGTATACCACATTTCCAATGTGGCGCACTAGACCAACTATGCGACGTCTCCGGATATTTGGGTTTCAATTATTCAGCATCATCAGGTGTGTCAATTTCGACATCATCCACGACATCTTCACCTGCGTCCGCCGCTGTATCAACCAATGTGTTTTCCAATTCCGCGTCAATTTCGCGCAACATTGGGTCTTCGGTGCCAACTTCCAATGTTTCTTCGGCTGTTTCGGAAATCGGTGCTTCCTTGTAAGATTGAATAAATTCATGACGAACATTCTGGACATCCAGTTTGCCACTGGCGATTTCGCGCAGTGCGACAACCGTCGGTTTATCGCTTCCTTTTTCAACGACTGGTTCTGCGCCACCGTTCAAATCGCGAACGCGCTGTGATGCCAGCATTCCCAGTTCATAGCGACTTTCTACATATGGCAAAGTGTCAGAGTTTGTTGTTCGGGCCATAATTAAATCCTTTGTTGAAATCGTTTTTAGCTACGCTATAATGCCCCAAGGTTAGCCAAAATGCAAGCAGAAAATAATAAAAATAATATTCAAACAATAACTTTTGGGTGCCGACTGAACGCGGTGGAATCTGAAAAGATTGCCGAAATGTTGGCAGATGTGGTGGCACACGCCATTGTTGTTAACACCTGTGCGGTCACCGGCGAAGCCGAACGTCAATCCGCACAATATGTCCGGCGCGTTGCACGCGAAAACCCCGCAACCCCAATATTTATAACGGGTTGCGCCGCCACACATGACACAACCCCATATGCCAAAATCCCGAATGCACGCCTAATTCACAACAGTGAAAAAATGGTTCGTGATGCGTATATTCGTGCGGTTGCTGACTTTGATTTTTCTGCATCCGACCACGAAATTCGTGTTTCTAACCCCGACACCCCTATGTCAAAACAATTTATCCAGATTCAAAACGGTTGCAACCAAGACTGCACATATTGCATAACACGCCTTCTGCGCGGACCGTCGGTTTCGTTTGAATATGACGCGATTTTGGCAGATGTACGCAATGCAATTAAAAACGGATATGGCGAAATCGTCCTGACTGGTGTGGACAGTGCTTCGTACCATAAATTGTATGACGGCAAACCGTTCTTGATAAGCGACCTGTGCCGTAAATTGTTGAACGACGAACCCGAAATTCGCCGATTGCGCCTGTCGTCAATGGATCCAGCGTCGCCCGAAATATATAAACTGATTGATTTAATGCATGAAAACCCGCGCATGATGCCACATTTGCACCTTTCTATGCAGTCGGGGTCCGATACAATTCTGCGCGCCATGCACCGTCGCCACACAAATGCAATGGTTCGTGATATTGTTGCACATGCGGACGGCATTTCATTCAGTTGGGATATCATTTGTGGTTTCCCCGGCGAAACAGATGAACTGTTCGCCGACACCATGCAACTGGTCATCGATACCAAGCCAATCAAGATTCATGCCTTTCCGTTTTCGCCCCGCCCCGACACACCGGCCGCCACTCTGCCAAATCAAGTGGCAAAAACGGTCGCAAAACAACGTGTAAAAGTCATTACAGACGCGGCAACACACAACTGTAAAGA
>JAGCOQ010000079.1 GCA_017642625.1 Alphaproteobacteria bacterium
AAAACACGCAACAACGCATATGCGCGAAACAATAATCTGCATTTGGCGCGCAACAAACGAATCGGTTGCGCCAATCTGGTTCAATATTTCCAGTTCGCGTTTATGCAACATTGCGGTATTACGTGCGATATATGAAACACACACCGCAATCGCCCCTAGTGTCAGTGCCAAAATAAGTCCGGCAATAAACGCCATTTTCCAACCAGCCGACATTGGTGTCTGCAACGCATCTGCGTGCGTAAGGAAGCGACCATACGGCGCAACTTTATCTGATACTTCGTTCAAATCCGATTCGGATTTAAATCGAACCTCCCACATTTTGGGTAAATAATTTTTTAATGCGCTGCCGCCTGAAACCCAGGGGCGCATCAAGCGCAACATTTCATCATTTGTGATTTCGCGCATTGTTTCGATTTTTGATGCGTTGGTGTTTAATATCTTGGCAACATCCGATTCGTTCTTTTGATTTGTGACCTGAACAGTCGCGTATAAATCCCACTGTGCATTCCAACGCACAACGCCGGTTCCAATAGAAATCGCAACGCCCAACGCCAACACCGCCATGAAAGTGAGTAAACCCATAATCGCCGTCATAAAGACGGATTGTTCGCGGACCAATGAAAATACAGTTGCACGTTTCATTTATGCGTTTCCAATTTCATCAAATTGTTTCGATAACTCTGTGAAATAGTTTTTCGGGGTTGGACCCTTCCATACCTTTTTTGCGTCTGGCACAGCGGCGGATGATTTGCCCACAAAGCCGACACGGTGATTTTCAACATGGATTACCGGAAACTTATACGTCTCCATCAACTTCTTGTTATGTGTCGCCAAAATAATCGTTGTGCCAAACAATTTATTCATTTGAATAAACAGTTCCATCAAGCGTGACGCGTTTTCATCATCCAAATTTCCAGTTGGTTCGTCGGCCAGTAATATAGATGGTTGAACAATAATGGCACGCGCAACGGAAACGCGTTGTTGTTGTCCGCCCGATAATTCCATTGGCTTTACATCAGCGAATTTACCAAGACCGACCCAATCAAGAACCTTGGCAACCAGTTTTTTTACCTTGGCTTCTGCAATGCCGCGCACGCGCAGGGGCAGGGCGACATTATCAAACACCGTCATATGCGACAGTAATGAATATTCTTGAAATACAATCGCCATTCTGTGACGCAACATAGCGATATCATCACGTGTAAGTTCCGCGGTGTTTTTCCCGAATAACTTAATTTGCCCACGCAGTGGTTTGTGTAATTGGTATATCAATCGCAGTAATGTTGTTTTACCCGCGCCCGATGCACCCGACAGAAAATAAAATGCACCACTGCTGATATTAAAAGATACGTCAGTAAGCACTTCGGTCGCGTTGTCATACGCTGCCGCCACATTTGCAAAAGATATGATGGTCTTTTCTTCCATGTATTCGATAGTAGTAAAAAATAGGTTGGGTTTGCAAGAAAATTAACAAAAAAAAATCGCCCAAACGGGCGAATTTTTATTTCTTTTGAGTCTTGGTTGTCACATTTCTGTTCTTGGCCCAGATTTCTTCACCACTACCTGGATACTGTGGATTTTCCTTGCCATAAGAAATGGTTTTAATTCTTTCTGGTTCGATACCATCTTTGACCAAAGTGTGTGCCGCATTTCCCGCGCGCAACGCACCCAGTGCCAAGTTGTATTCTGTTGAACCGCGTTCGTCGCAATGACCCTCCAGTACGACATTTACATTTTCGTTTTTCTTCATATATAACGATTGTGCTTCAAGGTCTTTTTTTGCGCTGCTGGTAATTTCAGCAGAATCAAAAGCAAAGAAAACTTTATCGTCATTTATGTTGTTTTTTGTGCCACTGCATGCCGCCAAAGCCAACAAAACAGGGACAAACATTATCTTTCTCATTTCACATCCTTTCACTACGAATTAAATTTAGCAAAATTTATAAAAAGTTGTCAATATATGTTTTTTTTACTTTTTTGAGGGGGGCAAAATATGATATACTTATAACAAAAATAGGGGGATAAAATATGAAGAGATTAATTTCGATTGTTGCACTGTTAGCCGTTGCTACACCTGCGTTTGCAGCGACCAAGGCACCACGTCCAAGCCATATTACACGGACATCTGATGGTTCATATGATGTGACGTATAATTACACAGACAAGGCAAAGTCCGGTTGGTATGCAGCAGCACGTGCAGAATTGAGTTTCTTGAATTTCAAAAATAAATATTACGTTGATGGCGAATCCATTGGCGCAGACAACTATTCGTTGGAACCAATCTTTTCTGCGAACTTGGCATTTGGTAAACGTATAAATTATTTTTGGCGTGCTGAATTAGAAGCCGGTTATATGAGTGAGTTTTCTGATTCTGACGAAGGTTTTGAAGTAAAATTATCTACCCCGTATGCGATGTTCAATGGCTATTATGATTTCAGCAATGGCATCTATCTTGGTGCAGGACTTGGTGTCGCAATGCCAAGAACGGAATTGTTAGACCAAGAGTTTAAATCTGGTGGAAATCCAGAATGGTCTGTATCCCCAATGATGGGTTTGATGGCGGGTTATTCATATAAACTGGATGACAGTTTGGTATTGGATTTACGTTATCGTCTTGCTGGTTTTTATGGCAATTCCCAAGAACGTCAATGGGTTGAAGGTGCCCAATTGACTGATGGTACAGATGTCGGTGGTATGCATCTAAAAGATAAAATGGGTCTTGTTTTGTCTAATTCTATCTCGGTCGGTTTGAGATATGAATTTTAACCAAAAAAGGGCTTGGTCGCGATTCGCAAATGTGATATAATAGAGTGGAAATAAGAGAGAGATATGAAAAAGCACACATTAAATATTTCAGTAGTTTCAATCCTGTGCGTATTGGGAGCCGTTTCGTTTAGCGACGCGTTCGCTGCCGGATCTGTTCGTGCATTGGGTGGATCGGGAACATATGATGGCACAACCGCGGCGGCGACACGCAGTGGCACAACCACGGCACGTGTTGGTTCGTTGCGTATTTCGCCATCAACAACACGTTCTATATCGACTGCGACACGTACCAATACAGATGGTACAACAACGCCGACGGAACGTTTGTCTATTGGTAAATATTTAGGTGGTGCAACATCAGTCAGCACGTCTGGCGGTGGTTCTTCATCTGGTGGCGGTTCTGGTGAAGGTGGTGCGTCTGCTGCTGAAATCAATCAGATTAATCAAAATATTCAGCAGTTGTTTAACACAACACAAGTAATCGAACAGGACATCACAAATCTTGAAAATGAAAAGCAAGATAGTTTGACCGCGGGTGATTATATCAAAATTGAAAATGACGAAGTGTCGTTGGATTTGGGCGCGTTGCAGGATGCATGGGGTATCAACACCAGATATGATTCCGCATCTGATGAAATTCAGGTTACAACTGATGGCGGCGCAACATGGACCAAGGTGTTCAAAGTTTCTGACTTGGCGGGCGACTATGTAACCCCTGCGGAATTGGAAGAAGAAATTAACGATTTGGCCAAGAAATCAGAGGTAAATGGTTTGGCGGCTCGTGTGGCGGCATTGGAAACAGCGATGGAAAATCTTGATATTCCAGACCAGGTTCAATCCGACTGGTTGCAATCAAATGCATCAGATCCGTCGTTTATCAAGAACAAACCGACAATACCGGCAAACATTGCAACAACCGATGATTTGGCTGGCTATGCCACGACCGATGCGTTGAACGCGAAACAAGATAAAATTGATGATTTGGCGGATATTCGTTCCGGTGCGGCAGCGGGTGCAACCGCGGTTCAGCCGGATGATTTGTCGGATTATGCCAAAACCAGCGATGTGGAAAGTGCATTGGCGGGCAAGCAAGATACATTGACATTTGATACCACCCCAACGACGGGATCAACCAATCCTGTTACGTCAGAGGGTATCAAGGCGGCTATTGCGGCGGCCCAGTTAGATGGTGAAGTTGACTTAACTAATTATCCGACCAAGACCGAAATGAATACTGCGTTGGATGGGAAACAAAATACGATTGACGACCTGGCGGACATCCGTTCGGGTGCGGCGGCGGGTGCGACTGCGGTTCAACCGGATGATTTGGACGACTATGCCAAAATTGCGGATATTCCAGAACAGCAACAGGCAAACTGGGCTGAGACGGACGATACCAACCCATCGTTCATCTTGAACAAGCCAACTAATTTAGTGACATCGGACGTTTTGGGCGACGGTTTTGATGCAAATAACACTGTTGCCGATGCGTTGGATACGAAACAAGATGCAATCAACGATTTGGCGGCAATTCGTGATAACGCGGCGGCGGGTGCTGGTGCGGCGGCGGCATTGGGTGATGACTTTGATGCCGACAATACTGTTGCCGATGCACTAGAAGATTTGGCGGCTGATATTGATGCGATTCCAGAACAGGTTAATTCCGACTGGAACGCGACTGGTGGTGTTGCCGAAATCTTGAACAAGCCGGATTTGGCGAACTATGTTGCCAAGCCAGAGGTTCCATCAACACCGGGTGATTATCTGTTAAAGGTTAATAACGAAGGCGACACCCCGACATATTCATGGGTTGATGCCACCGATTATGATAATGCCAGTGGCGGTGGCGGCGCCGATCCGACCGGCCCTGACTTTGATTGGGATGATTCTGGTTGGTAAAGCCAAAACATGTACAGGAATAACAAGGTAAAATAGCAGCGATAGCGAGAAACAAATGACAAGAAAAACAAATATTTTATTAGTATCTTTGGTTGCGATGTTGTCGGTTGGTGCCGTACGTGCTGAAACAGCGACTGTGTCGTATGTCAACACCCAAGATGCCAAACTGGCGGACAGAATCAAGACCCAGGATACTCGTATTGGTACGATACGTGATTGGGTTAATCCAATGGATGGCGATGGTAATCGTGCGACATTGGCAACCGATGCCCAGGACGCCTATCGCGCTATTAACGAATTGGATGCTGCTATCAAGGCTATTGATATTCCAGAACAGGTTAATTCTGACTGGAACGCGACCGAGGGTGTGGCACAAATCTTGAACAAGCCGGCAGATTTAGTCACAACATCCGCGTTGAACACTGCATTGGCGGGCAAGCAAGATACATTGCAATTTGATACCACCCCGACCGCAGATTCAACAAAAATGGTTACATCTGGTGCGGTTGCGGCGGCTATTACTGCAGCCCAGTTAGATGGCGAAGTTGACTTAACTGGCTATGCCACCGAAACATATGTTGATAGTAAAATTGCAGACATTGATATTCCAGAACAGCAACAATCCGACTGGAACGCGACCAGCGGTGTGGCACAAATCTTGAACAAACCAGATTTGACACAATTTGCAACAACATCTGATTTGGCGGACAAGCAAGATACATTGACCGAAGCTCAACTGGCGGCGGTTAATTCCGGCGTCACATCTACGACTGTGGCCCAGGTTGGCGCCAATACCCAGGCGATTGCAATTCAAGACCAAATACTTGCAACCAAGGCGAACACTGCTGATTTGGCACCGGTTGCAACCAGTGGCGACTATGCTGATTTGACAAACACGCCGACAATCCCAGCGGCCCAGGTTAATTCCGACTGGAACGCGACCGAGGGTGTTGCGCAAATCTTGAACAAACCAACTGTTCCAACCGCAGAGGAAATCGTAAGCCCATCTGAATTGGAAACTACATTGGCGGACTATGCAAAATCCGAAGATTTAGACGATTACGCGACACTTGATGATTTGGCGGGCAAACAGGATACGATTGATTCCGAACACAAATTGCCGGCATCCAATGTTGATGGATTGGCACCGGTTGCGACCAGTGGCGACTATGCTGATTTGACAAACACGCCGACAATCCCAGCGGCCCAGGTTAGTTCGGACTGGAACGCGACCGAGGGTGTTGCACAAATCTTGAACAAGCCAACAATACCAGGCGATGCTGATATTGTAAGCCCGACCGAATTGGAAACCGAATTGGCGAAAAAACAGAATACGATTGACGAAAACAACAAATTGCCGGCATCCAATGTTGATGGATTGGCACCGGTTGCGACCAGTGGCGACTATGCTGATTTGACAAACACGCCGACAATCCCAGCGGCCCAGGTTCAATC
>JAGCOQ010000080.1 GCA_017642625.1 Alphaproteobacteria bacterium
GATGAATTGCCCGAAGAATATTGTTTATACAACGCACTGCGGTTTGATGGCTGTGTATAATACATATTCTTGCCATCTTGGACTTCATATGTCTTGGTTGTTGTGCGTGTTTGATATTTTGTGTAATCAACATTTTCACGTGTTCTGGTCGCCGGTCCGTTTGTTAAATCCGCGCTTGAACCCGCACGTGTTCCCCAATTTGTTGCAGAATACGCAGGCGCAACGCTAATCAACGCGGCTGCAATTGCTAATAAAGATAATTGTTTTTTCATATTATATATCTCCTTTTAATCAAGATTATATCATAAAAAACCCCATAAAAAAAGCCTAAACTACAAAAAATCTTTTTTGACAACATACCTATGGTTTTACAGGATATGCCGCTTGTTATTGGCGTCTGGCGCACTTACAATGCCGTCTTGTTCCATACGTTCCATTAAACTGGCCGCCTTGTTATAGCCAATTCCCAATCGTCTTTGTAAATATGATATGCTTGATTTCTTGTCGCGACGGACGATTTCGACCGCTTGGGAATAAAGTTCATCATTCTTACCCTTGGGCGCGCCACCAACCGCCATTGTCGAACCGCCCCCTATTCCACCGCTGTCATCTTCGGCATCCGTCACAGATGTATCATATTCCGGTTCGCCTTGGGATCGCAGGAAATCGCCAATTCTTTCCAATTCGTCATTATCAATCAACGCGGCATGGATACGCACAGGTGGTTTGCCCCCTTCGCTGAACAGCATGTCGCCACGTCCCAATAATTGTTCCGCCCCCTTGGTTCCCAATGTGGTCATAGAGTCAATCACACTACTGGCTTGGAACGACAAACGCGTTGGGAAGTTCGCCTTGATAACACCGGTAATAACATCAGCCGACGGACGCTGGGTCGCCATAATCAAATGGATACCAGCGGCACGTGCCTTTTGCGCGATACGTTGGACACAGGCTTCGACCTCTTTACGCGCAACGGACATAAGGTCGGCAACCTCGTCAATAATAATAACAATGTATGGCATATCGGACAGGTCAACTTCTTGCGTTTCAAACAGCAATTCGCCCGTTTCTTCGTCCGTTCCAACGGCAACTTGACGCGTCAATGTTTCGCCCGCTTCGCGCTTTCTTGCCGCGTTGGCATTATACTGTTCTATGTTTTGCGCGTTCAAAAGTTGTAATTGTTTATAACGCGCCTCCATTTCGCGGACCGCCCATTTAAGTGCATTAACAGCCGGTTGCGGTTCCAATTTCACGATTGGCGTAATAAGGTGCGGTATATCGTCCCAGAAACCAAAATCAACACCCTTTGGATCAATAATAATCAACTTACATTTATCCGGCGTGAAATGATAAACAATAGATGTAATAATGGATTGCACGAACACAGATTTACCAGACCCCGTGCGCCCCGCCACCAACATATGTGGCATCTTTGCCAAATCAAAATACATTGGTTCGCCACCAATATTCACACCCAACCCCAATGGTATTTTGTATTTAGAATTAATGAATATATCGTTTTCAACCAAGTCGCGGAATCGCACCGTATGCGGATTAACATTTGCGATTTCAACACCAATATAATTTGAACAAGGCAATGGCGCGATACGAATACTGGCGGTCGCCATGGCGCGTGTCATATCCTTGACCGTATCGGAAATACGCGCGATACGCATACCGGCATCTGGCAAGAATTCATACAATGTGACGATTGGACCCGGCTTGATATTTTCAACCTTGCCATAGACACCATATTCTGCAAAGTGTGTTTCCAGCAAAGATGCCTGACGCTTTAATTCAGGGGTCACAACATTTTTACCGAAATTAGATGCCTCCAAAAACATTGGGTCGGGCAATTCATATTCACCCGAACTGCGTTTGGCCGCGGTGCGTTTCTTGGCTGCACGCGATTTGCGTTTTGGTTTATCTTCTTCCTCTTCTTCTTCAGCCTCTTCCTCTTCTTCAGCTGGTGGAACCAAGTGGAACAAAGACAATACCCAGCGCACCGAACGCCATACTGACATCAATATAGCCTGAACATGCGCAAACTTTATATGCAACAAGATTCCGCCCAAACATATAAATAATGCCAAGCACAACATACCAACCAACACGCACCAATTACCAATCAAGCCACCAATGTCGGTTGCGGCAATCGCGCCAAACAAACCACCAAACGATCCCGACGGTGCAATCAAACCGAACCCAGCGGCACCGGCACATACCGCAATAAAGCCACGCAAAATATTATATTCGGGTGCATATTCGGCGTCCCAATTCATTGCCATTGATACGCCCCAACGCATTACGCATAAAAATAAAAACAGCGATGGTATAAACCCAATGACATAACGCACAAAACCAACGGCATTGCCCATAAATGATTGACGACCAAATGTGCTGGCACACGCAAAGCCATCTAAATAAGAATTATGGAACATCAGCGCCAAAACAGACCACAACCCAATCAACAATACCGCCACGCCAAATGTGCGCTTTAAAAACGCGCGAATTGCGCCGGATACACTTTCTGGTAAAAACTTGGATTGCTGTTTCATATGATGCATTTTATCATAAAAAAGGTAAAAGTGTTAGCGCGATTTGAAAAAAATAAAACCGCCATTTCGGCGGCTTTTTTATTTCCGTTTAAACGCAAGATATTTCACAATATCGGCGGCAACCATACCAATAAATGCACCCAATATAACATCTGTTGGCCAATGCGCCCCAATCGCAACACGCGACGCACCAACGATTATTGCCAATGTCCATGTAATCGGCTTTATTTTTGGTGCCAACATACCCGCCATAATCAAACCAGCAAATGTCGCGGTTGTATGACCCGACGGCATGGAATTAAACGCCCACTCTAACGAGAAAGGACGAAATCCAGTTATACCCAACGCTTCAAAGAATATCGGACGGAAACGACCAACACATATTTTAATAATCTTTGCGACAATGCCCGCCGACAACACAGACGAGAAAATCAAAAATGCATAGTTCGTGCGAACCTTGCTCATAAAATCTTTAAAGAATACGACAATGCTAAACTTACTTTTTGGGTTTTTATATTTAACACCTAGATCTAGCGACTTTTTTACATAAACGACAATTAATAACAACGCCGTTAAAATTAACCAAACTTTTGCATCAAAAATATAGTCAAACAGATACCACGCCTTGCAATCCAATTTACGCAACAGGAAATACAACGGCTTATCAAACCACAACATTCCCAATGCAATAATCAAGGCGGTTATACCCGTCCCATATTCCAACCATTTCGTTTTCAATTTGTTATCTGATGTTAAAAACATATCCGCACCTTTTTATTATTCCGCAATCAAGCGATTGTAAACTTTTTTGTCTGTCAAGATTTTGACCGCAACCGCCGCCGCCACAGAATCTTCGTCTGCGCCACTGGTGATTGTTGGGCAACCGCGACGAATATCGTCCACGGGCACTTCGGTCATTTTATTAAAGTCAGTCGCATTGAAATAATTGTTTATTACATTAAGGAAAAACGCATTGCGCTGTTGCGTTGTGCGAATATTAGACAAGCATACAATCGGGAATATTCCGCGACCGTCTATTTCGCGCCCTGTTCCCGTCTTTAACGCCTTGTTCATTAATTCCAGCGCACCACCATTATTCAAATTAAGACGTGATGATATACGCGCAATTCCCGCCGTTGGTGTTCCGACCAACACGCCACGACCATTTTCATAAAATGCGCCCGCTATTGCTTCGGCGGTGCCACGTGTCATATCAGACATTAATACAACAACCGGCACATCCGTCACCGCATTGGACCCCGGCACAACTTCAACTTCTTCGGTCGCGGTTTGCGCAATACGCATAACTGGTTTTTGTCCGATAAACAGCCCCGCCAATTTCGCCGCCGCACGTTCATCATTACCCGTCGCAGTGCGCAAATCCAAAATTACCCCCTCTAAATCTGGGTGCTGAGCCAATGCTTCGTTCACAATCGCAACCGCCCCATTTGAAATATCATGCACAACAACTTCAAGTATTCCATCTGTATCATCATCTGTGGCACGATGCACCACGTCGGCATCCGCCAACACTATTGTCGCACGACGCAAAACAACATCACGATTGCCCGACGGAGTAATTAACTTTATTTTAACGGTGCCAGAATTGAAACCGTCCATTACCGCTTCCAATTCTTCATCTGACATATCGGCAACACGCACACCGTTTATCTCTGCGATTAAATCGCCACTGCGCACACTGGCGGTATCGGCGGGCGACCCTTTGAATATACCATGGATACGAAAGTTTCCACGTTCATCACGCGCACCGGTTATACCAACACTGGTCAAAATACGACCATCTTCGGTCACCTCTGCTTTGCGTGAAAAAATATACCGTCCATGTTCGTCAATGCCACGCATAAGTGCATCCACAACCATTTGGTATGTTTCGCTTTCGGTTGCAGAATGCATGACCGGATCGTTCGCACGCAACTTTAAAACAAGGGCGGTTGTAATTTCGCCAAAACCATTCCAATCGTTTGCAGACGGGCGTGGATAATTTGCAATAATTGTATCGCCCCACACCAAAACAACACGTTCATCGGTCGCCGCGATATGTGCATTACGACTTAAAGTTTCCAAACTTTCAATCGCGACATTTATGCTTTTGCCCGCCCATTTTACCGAATCTAATTTTTCATATATGTCGGCAAAAGTATTTGACATATCAAACACGCGCAAGCCGTCTTGGACAGGTTCGTCTTCGAAAAACAAACCTTCGCAAAACGCAGGGGACGCAATCATCACCAACGAACAAATTGCCAAAGTTTTAAATAACTTTCTTATCGTAATCATTGTCGTCCCCTCCCTGATAATTATCTTTAATATTTTGTTTCACGCAAATTAAAGTGATACAAAATAACATTAGAGATATAAATACTGGTCAGTGTTCCCATGATGATAGAGAATGTCATCGCAATCGCAAATTCTTGCAACACTTGACCACCAAATATATACAGACCAATCAACGCC
>JAGCOQ010000081.1 GCA_017642625.1 Alphaproteobacteria bacterium
GTTGAATGTCCAAAGTGGCAATTGGCTGCCACCAAGACGATAAGAAAAAAGAGGTAAAAATGCCAAAATTAAAGACAAAGTCGTACTTGAAAAAGCGCGCATCTATGACTGCAACGGGTAAAATTCGCGTTGCCAGAAATGCTCACAAGAAATTACTGCGTCACAAATCGAAACGCGCTAATAACGCGGGTTCTAAGCCACAGTATTTGAACGAAAACATGGTCGGTCAGGCGAAAATCTTGGCCCCGTATGGTTTGAAATAATAAAGGGGGCACATTATGGCAAGAGTAAAACGCGGAACAACCGTAAGACAGAAACACAATAAAATCTTAGCACGTGCCAAGGGGTATTTGGGCCGTCACAGCACAACTTTCCGTGCTGCCCGTGAAAAAACGGAAAAGGCAGGACAATATGCATATCGCGATCGTCGCGTTAAAAAACGCGAATTTCGTGGTTTGTGGATTGTTCGTATCAATGCCGCGGTGCGTCCTCATGGACTTACATACAGCCAATTTATGAATGGCCTGAAGAAAGCCGGTGTCGCCTTGGATCGCAAGGTTTTGGCACAAATGGCATATGCAGGTGATGAAAACTTCGTCAAATTGGTTGATACAGCAAAACGATTTAGCGCAGGGGCATCTAAATAAACCCTTGGCGGAGCTGTTTTGTTTTGTAATAATAAGACCGTCCAAGGACGGTCTTGTTTATTTTAACGGAAGGTAAATTATGCAGAAACAGATTAAAAACATTAACACACTGGAAGAATTACAGGCGTTATATACCGCGACTTTTGGTAAAAACGGCACTATGACCGCGCGTTTGAAACAAATGAAAGATTTGGATAATGATGCACGCGCCGCGTTAAATCGTGAAAATACTGAATTGCGCGAATTGTTTAAAACGCGCCAGACGGAAATTGAAAACGAAGTGATGATGGCGGGTTTGCAACGCGAAAAATTGGACCCATCTTTAAATCCAATGCCACAAAATCGTGGAACATTGCATCCAGTGACGCAAAGTTTGCGTGAAATATCCGCTATTTTAGAATCTTTTGGTTATTCTTTGCGGACAGGTCCAGAAATAGAAGATGATTGGCATAATTTTACCGCGCTTAATACACCTGTGCACCACCCTGCCCGTGATATGCAAGATTCGTTCTTTTTACCAAATGGCAATGTTTTGCGGACACAAACATCTGCGATACAAATTCGTTCAATGGAAAAAGATGGTGTGCCAATCAAGATTTTTGGAATTGGTTCAACCTATCGTAAAGAAATGGACGCAACCCATGCACCTATGTTTCGCCAGATAGAAGGTTTGTATGTTGATAAAAATATAACAATGTCTGATTTAATCGGTGATGTTCGGGCGTTTTTATCGGCGTTCTTTGGTATGGATAATATAGAATTACGGATTCGTCCATCATACTTCCCTTTTACAGACCCCAGTATAGAAATTGATATGAAATGGCATGGGGACAAATGGTTGGAAATTATGGGTGCTGGTATGGTTCATCCAAATGTTTTGCGTAATTGCAATGTTGACCCAAATAAATATCAGGGCTTTGCGTTTGGCTTTGGTTGGGATCGTCTTGCTATGTTGAAATATGGTTTGGACGATATTCGTGAATTTTCTGCGTCTGATGTGCGCTGGTTAAAAAATAGTGGCTTTTAATACGGGGGCGAATTATGAAATGGACTTATGATTGGTTGAAAGAATATCTGGATACGAAATTGTCTGCGAATGAAATCGCGGACATGCTGACCCGTATTGGATTGGAAATTGATGATGTGACATCACCCGTTGCGCCAATCGCGGCAAAAATCGTAGAGTGCAAGCCACATGAAAACAGCGACCATTTACATGTGTTAAAGGTTGATGATGGTTCTGGCACATTGCGTCAAGTTGTGTGTGGCGCACCAAATGCACGTGTTGGTTTAATTTCTGCATTGGCAATTCCAGGCTGTGTAATTGACGGTCATGAAATACAATCCGGTAAATTACGCGGTGTGTTGTCCGATGGTATGATGTGCAGTGCACGCGAACTTGGAATCGGTGACGACCACAGTGGTATTATCGAATTGCCCGCAAAAACAAAAATTAGTTCACCGGTTGTAAATGTTAAAACAGTCTTTGAAGCGGGTATTACACCAAATCGTCCGGACTATTTGTCTGTGCGTGGAATTGCGTTGGATTTATCGGCGGCGGACGCGGGTAAATATACTGCAAAAGAACCAGTTGAATTAAAACCGG
Source organism: Alphaproteobacteria bacterium (assembly GCA_017642625.1). The sequence continues at coordinate 2,254 of JAGCOQ010000081.1, forward strand.
TAAAATCGTCGCGTAATGTGCGGGTGGAAACAGAACTTTGTCCAACCTATCGCTTTGCCGAAATACATAATATTAAAATGGCGAAAAGTAATGATACGATTGCGGGGCGGTTGAACGCGATTGGTATCAACCCGAAAAATGCGCCAATTGATGCGACAAATTATGTTTGTTATGACATGGGTCAACCAATGCACTGCTTTGATGCAGATGAAATCGTTGGCGATATTATTGTGCGTATGGCAAAGAATGGTGAAAAGTTTACAGATTTATTTGGAACTGAACACGAATTAAAATCAACCGATATTGTGATTGCCGATAAGGCTGGTATATTGGCGTTGGCGGGTGTTGTTGGTGGCGCACGCGGGTGTACAAATGATAATACTAAAAATATTATTTTGGAATCGGCGTATTTTAATCCGGTATCTGTGCGCAAAACATCAAAACGTTTGGGAATATCCACTGATTCATCATATCGCTATGAACGCGGTATCGATCCAACTATGACGGGTCGTGCGTTGGCAATGGCTGCGAAAATCATAATGGATGTATGTGGTGGTAAAATTGTTGGAACCGGTATCGGTGGCAAAAATGATTACAAACCGGTGGCAATCAAGTATACGCCTGATATGTTGATGAAAAAAACGGGTATCGATATTCAAGCAAAAACACAGCAAAAGATTTTAGCCAAACTGGGTTATGATATCGAAGAAAAGAAAACACACTGGATTGTGACACCACGTGCGGCACGTGTTGATGTTGAAATACCAGAAACAGTTATCGCAGATTTGATTCGTATATATGGATACGACAATATTGCAAAATCAAATAAGCAGACATCGGGTATCGCTGCAACTAAACATGACGATTTTGATTTAAAGACAAAAATGTTATTGGTATCACGGGGCTTAAACGAATGTCAAAGTTTTGGTTTTGGTAATTCAGCGGTTGAAGAATTGTTGTCTGACAAACCGATAATCAAAATTGCAAACCCAATTGTAAATGATCTTGATACTGTACGGAACAACCTGTTGGGTAATTTGTTAATCGCCGTTGCGAATAATGAAAAACGCGGGTTTGCAGATTTGAACCTGTTTGAATTGGGAACTGTGTTTGATGGTGATATGCCAAATGAACAGCACACGCAAATTGCAATCGTTCGTACGGGTGCGATTTCACCAAAGCATTGGCAGAACCGCAACCGTAATGTCGATATTTATGATGTAAAGGCAGATTTTATTGCGCTTATGTGTGGCCAGCAATTTACAGTGTCGGCGGAAAACGCACCAAAATGGGCGCACCCGTTCCAATATGGGGCCGTTTATCAGGGGAAAAAGAAAATCGCAGAGTTTGGCGCGCTGCATCCGGCAGTTGCGAAAAAGTTGCACATTAAAACACCAGTCGTTGTCGCGATTGTTGATGATATAACAAATCTGCCACGGGGCTGGAAACTGCGTCATGAAGCGTTGTCCGATTTTCAACCGATAACACGCGACTTTGCTTTTGTTGTTGATGAAAACACAATGGCGGCCAGTTTGACCGGTGCGGCACTTGCGACCGATAAACGTATTACTGACGCGGTTGTGTTTGACGCATTTAATATGGGAAACGGCAAAAAGTCGATTGCATTTACAATCACAATTCAACCAACTGAAAACATGGACGATACGGAATTGTTAAAATTACAAGATGCCGTAATCGCAAATGTTGAAAAGAAATGTGGCGCAAAAATACGCGATAAATAATTATAAAAAATACCGGCATTTGCCGGTATTTTTTTAGATTTTTTTGTCTTTACATTTGCACCACTGGGCAACGGGACATTCGCTGCACTTTGGTGAAATTGCGCGGCAAATATATCGGCCATGTAAAACCATCACATGATTTACAATTGAATGATATTTTTTTGGAATAACGGTTAATAATTTTGCCTCTACTTTTTCGGGCGTATTTTCGGCATCCCCAACCCAGCCATAGCGGTGCGCATTACGAAACACATGTGTATCAACACCAATATTCGGCGCGCCCCACAAAACATTCATAACAACGTTTGCTGTCTTTTGCCCTATTCCAGGCAGTTTCATCAATTCATCGCGATTATGATATTTTTTTGGAAACACCCATTGGGTGTTATTTGTCTTATATTCAGCGAGTTTTTCGGATAATGCGAAAATATTTTTTGCCTTGTTATTAAAGAACGAAATTTGTGAAATATACTTTTTTATTCCGTCTATTCCCAATGCCAACATCTTTTCAGGTGTCGGGGCGACGCGAAAAAGTTCCGGCGTCACCTCGTTCACCTTTTTATCGGTCGCCTGGGCAGACAGAATTACCGCCACCGCAAATGTAAATTCGTTTGTGGAATAGAGTTCAGAACGAATCTCCATATTTATGGATTTTGGTACAACGGTAAAATATCTGTCCGGCGTAAGCATTTATGCTTTTTCGATTGTGATTTCCAGATTATAACCTTCTATCTCGGTCTTGTGTTCGCCGTCGCCGGTTTCCATTTCACGGATAAGTGCATCACGCATAATGCGTTTTTTGTGCGCTTCGATTGCCAAGGTAAGTGCCGGATCGGCGGTATATTTCATTTTGATTCGATCGGAAACATCAAGCCCAACCGCCTTGCGCGTGTCTTGAATAAAGCGCAACGCGTCATTCGCCAAACCTTCGGCAACAAGTTCCGCATTGATTTCGGTGTTTAACACAACGACCGCGGTGTTATCTGGTAATGCTGCGCCGGTTATTCCTTCACGTACAGTTAAACGATTTTCAAATTCGTCCGCGTTCAAGGTATTACCCGCAACAACCAACTTGTCGCCATCAAGGGAATAATTGCCCTGCTTTACCGCCGGTATAATCTTGCTTAATTCACCACCCAGACGTGCGCCGATTTTTGGTGTAATCAGATAAATAAAACTATCTGCGACATCCGTTGTATGTGCACGGAATTGAACCTTTTTCACATTAAGTTCATCGGCAATAATGTCGCTGTATTCTGATAAATCAGCACCAGCAATCGTCATATCAGCAAGTGGCAAACGATTACGCAATTTATATTGTTCGCGCAATTTATTACCAACCGACACAACCATTTGCACACGACGCATATCGGCAACAATTTTTTCATCGACTTCGGTCGCTGTTGGGAAATCTGTTAAATGCACCGATTCCGCACCCGTAAGATTCTTATAGATATATTCACTGATAAACGGTGCAAACGGCGCCAATGTGCGACACAGAGTTGTCAACACGATATACATTGTATTAAACGCATATTGATCTTCGTCCCAAAAACGTGTGCGTGAACGACGAATGTACCAGTTATTCAACACATCCAAGAATCGCACAAACTCTTTGATTGCAATATCTGGTTTATATTCATCCAATGCAGAGCCGACTGTTTTTATCAACACATTTAATTCAGACAAAATGTATTTATCCAACGCGTTTTGTGAAGACGCATCTTCGGTTGCTGTGATATTGCCCGCGTTCGCATATAATGTAAAGAAGTGATATGCGTTCCACAACGGTGTCAAAATCGTCTTAATCGATTCATTAAACACATTGCCGTTTTTATCAACTGGCACTGGTTCGGCTTTCATAAATGTGCTGCCTTGGATAAACAAGCGCACAGCATCCGCACCGAATGTTTCTAACTGTTCTGTTGGGTCAACAAAGTTGTGTAATGATTTTGAAAACTTGCGTTTATTTTCATCAACAATCATACCATTTGCCGACACAACCTTGAACGCAGGTTTGTCAAACAATGCGACCGCCATTATCATTAAAGCATAGAACCAGCCACGCGTTTGGTCTTGGCCTTCTATAATATAATCGGCGGGGAAAGTTGCTTCGAATTCTTCCTTGTTTTCAAACGGATAATGCAACCGTGCAAACGGCATAGAACCACTTTCCACCCAACAATCCAGAACATCGGTTATGCGGTGCCAACCGTCTTTTGTAAGTTTATCCAATGTTGGACGGTGCAGGTCATCAATCTTGGTGCCAAAGAATTCTTCCATTTCGGCAATTGAACCAAAAACCTTATACTCGCCGTCTTTTTCCCAAATTGGTAATGGAACGCCCCAGAAACGATTACGCGAAATACCCCATGGGCGTGCACCTTCTATCCATGACATAAAGCGATTACCGGCGGATGTCCATGTTGTTTCGTTTTTTGTTATTTCAACAACACGATCGCGAATTTTTGGAACATCAACATACCATGCATCCGTCGCACGATAAATCAATTTTTCATGACTGCGTGGACCGTATGGATAACTGTGTTTATGTTGTGCTTTTTGCACCAAGCGACCATTGGCCCGCAACCAATCAATA
>JAGCOQ010000082.1 GCA_017642625.1 Alphaproteobacteria bacterium
AAATCAGATGTGTGCAACATTATTTTTCGCGGTTCAGCACGTTTTGACGGACATAATCTATAATTGTTTCTTCGTGAATACCGTTTATATCGCGCACACGGCGTCTGGAATCCATTTCTATGAATTGTTGATGCAACTGGTTATAAAACGAAATTGTATCGCCCGGCAACGCAAATATAAATGGTTCAATATATGTGGAATCGTTAAAGAATAATTTTCTGTCTGCGTCATATATTCCATTTTCTGGAATACGCAACGGTTTTTGTTTCTTTTTATTTTTTCTTATCAAGTTTACATACAATGCGTTTTCTTCGGGCAATCCTTGGCGGTCAATAACGACACCACGTTCCACCGCGCACGCCGGCGCACATGCGATTGATGCAATTAAAATTTTTAACAAGGTTTCTTTTTTCATTGTTTTACCTTTGTCCTGCTTCGCGTTGTATTGCTAAGATTTGTAAATCCCTTGGAATCTGGGGATCTTTCAGCACCAACTTTCTAAGTACAAATATTCCGTTATCGCTTAATTCAATATTGTGTTTCGGGTTGTAATAAGTTAAAGTGTCGCCAACGTCCATATACCCATACAATTGCTTTTTTTCTGGTGACAACTGGCGAAAATCTATTTTACGAAATACTAATGTCCCATCAATCGGACTAAGATAAATCGTGCTGTCTTTCTTTACACGAATGACACCGGTATCATAATCTTCGGGATTTTCCGCAATCTTAGATTCTTTATCTATGACCTTATGAAAAAACACCACATTAAGCGCAATACTCATAACCACGGCTACGATAGTATAAGCACAATCAAACGATCTCTTTTTATTTGCCATTTTACTTGAACTCTAGCCCCTGGTCAGTATAGTTTTCGGCCACTTCCTCCCAATTTGGCTCTACCCTAACGAACAAATGCAAACGCGCATTTACGCCCCACTGGTTCTGGATATCATGACGGGCGGCGGTTCCAATTTGCTTTAACTGTGCCCCGCCCCGACCAATAACAATCTTTTTGTGTGCTTCGTTTTGCACCGCGATTTTTTGATAGATTTCCAATACACCATCGTCCGCCGTTTCAACGCGTTCCGTCACGACATTGATGTGATACGGCAATTCGGCATGAACATATTTATAAATCTTTTCGCGTGTCAATTCCGCCAAATACAGCAAGTCCGGCACGTCCGTCGCATCCGCGGCATCAAACAGATATGGGGATTCCGGCATAACAGATGCCAATGTATCCAACATTTGCTTTATGCCGTCATTTTTCAACGCAGAAATCATAAAGATTTCGCGAAAATCCGCCATGCGTGATAATTCATCAACAATCGGCAACAAATCCGGCTTTTTAACTGCATCAACCTTGTTCAACGCCACAAACAGATTTTTATGTTCGCGTATGCGTCCAACCAAATCACGAATTGTATCGGTTATGCCATGTGTTGCGTCAACCAGTAATAAAATCGCATCCGCGTCCGCGGTTGCATCCATTGCGGCACCGACCATCGCCCTGTCCAATCTGCGTTTTGGCTTGAACACGCCGGGGGTATCAACAAATATCAACTGGCGCGCGCCCACCATCTTTACGGCACGCAGGCGTGTTCGCGTTGTTTGCACCTTGTGCGACACGATTGACACCTTGCGCCCCATGATTTGATTAATCAGGGTGCTTTTGCCCGCGTTTGTTGGTCCAATTATCGCAATAAAACCACTGTATGTCTTTGTCATACTTAAAACATAGCACACCATTTACGAAAGGCAACAAAAACCTTGAAAAACCACATAAATATTCTATGCTGAATGACAAACAACAAAAAAGGGTTATATAGGTATGGCAACTTCTTTCACTTTTAGCGATAAATGGAATGCCCGTTTTATGCAGATGGCACTAATGATTTCGGGTTGGTCCAAAGATCAAAGCACCAAGGTCGGATGTGTTATCGTCAGTCCAGAAAAAGCGATTTTATCCATGGGATATAACGGTTTCCCGCGTGGTGTTGATGACACCCCCACATACAGACAAGAACGCCCAACAAAATACGAATTTGTTGTTCACGCCGAAGAAAACGCATTACTTAACGCAGGCAGAAATGGAACCAGATTAAGTGGCGGTATTTTGTATGTCACAATGCCACCATGCACGCGTTGCGCGGGTTCTATCATTCAATCTGGTATCAAAGAAGTCATTTATTTGGAACCCGAAGAACAAAAGAAAATCCCGGGGTGGCGCGACAACTTAAAGTATTCATTCGAAATGTTTGGCGAAGCCGGTATTAACTACAAAGAAATGTCGCGTGCAACACTACTAAAAGCACAAGAAATTCAAAAATAAAACCGCCCGTCCGTCTTCGTTGCGCTATGCCGCGACAATATTGGGCGGTTTTTTATTTCAACTTTTTTGTCCATTCGTTGTCTGGAAAGTTTTTCCGCAACATTTCGGCGTAACCGGTCGCTTGCTCTGGCAAACCAATCGCGGTATAGCATTCGGTCAATCTATATAACGCTTCGGCAGTCATCACTGTTTCTTGGGCATCAGTAATAACCGATTGGAAACGCGTAATCGCACTGGGCCAATTCTGCGCCGCCATATCGTTGCGTGCCGCATACATAATCTTGCCCGCGATATAGTTTTTCAAGATAACGATTTTGTTTTTCGCGTTTTTCGCATATTCGCTGTTGGGAAAACGGTCAACCAGTTGTTGAAACTGATTCAACGCATAGACCGACATACCTGGTTCACGACGGACATCACTTACCTGACGATAATAGCACATGCCACGCAGATACAGGACATATGGCACATCCGTATGCCCCGGATGGAAACGCATAAACCGATCGGCAACCATAATCGCGCCGGCAAAATCTTCGTCCATATAGTGTGAATATGCCGACATAATCAGCGCATCCGCCGCCCATGGACTTGCCGGATATTGCGTTTCTGCCAACGCGAACTTTTCCGCGGCAATTTCGTAATGTTCTTTATTAAATTCCTTGTATGCTTCTTCGTAAATGTCTGGCAACGCCTGTTCCGGCACAACCTTGACACTGGAACCATTACAACCCGCCAGCACCACCAGCGCACACAACGCAAAAACCAATCTTTTCATTTCGTTTTATTCCTGTCTTGATTTTATCTTTCAAAGGGGAGTATAATAAAACTTATGAGATTAGGCAAACATATTTTCGGGGTTGGTGCCATGACCGGCATCAGTCGCATTTTCGGGTTCGTGCGCGACATGTTGATTGCGCGCGTTTTGGGTGCGGGACGGCTGTCGGACATATTCTTAGCCGCGTTCAAATTACCGAACCTTTTCCGCGATTTGTTGGGCGAAGGCGCACTGTCCGCAATATTTATTCCAATGTATGCTGATTCCAAAAAAGACGAAAGTTTTGCCAAGAATGTGTTTTCATGGCTTATGGTCGTATTGCTGGGGATAACAATATTATTTGAAATCTTTATGCCGTTGGTAATTTGGATTTTGGCGCCCGGCTTTGATGCGGATCCGGGTAAAATGCAACTGACCGTCACAATATCGCGCATCATGTTCTTCTATGTCATATTCATTTGTGG
>JAGCOQ010000083.1 GCA_017642625.1 Alphaproteobacteria bacterium
CAGCAACCCGAACACAGACCAACCCACTGGCCCGCGACAATTTACCAACATAAACGGCGTGTATGTGCCGGCAATCAACGCATAGATGGCGATATTGTCCCACACTTCAAAAAAGCATTCACCCCGCTTTCCAATCAATGCATGACACATTGTTGAACCCAAATACAATGCAATCATTGTTGCCCCAAAAATCGCACACGAAACGACCGCCCAAACATTACCAGCAATCGCGGCATAAACAACCAACAAAACCAATCCAGCAATTGCAAGTCCAATACCAATACCGTGTGTCAAAACATTAAGGTTTTCTTCACCGCGGGTGCTGGGGCGTTCCCAACGAAACAGCCCTGTCGCACGCAACGCCTTTAAAATCTGGCATGCATGTGAATTGCATTTCACTTCACGCATTTTTTTTCGAACAACGCGTCTTGATTTTACCATTACTCTCTTCCTTTCCTTCCTTTTAACACAGATGCAACATTCCGTCCTGTCTGAACAGTGCCATCAAAATCAATTAATTTTTCCGGTTTAATTTTCAAGCCAGAAAAGTCGCCACGCATATTTTGTATTTTGGTTATATATTCCGGCTTTCCCATCATATCTTCTAACACAAGACGTTGTGCCTCATAATGCCCTGACCCAAAAATCACGAATACCGTATCATACTTGTTCAAAGCAGCTGCAATATTTTGCAACATAAACAAATCGCGCCCATGCCTATCCAAATAAGCAGACATTTGTTGGTATATATCACCCTTGGAATCGGGTCCTTTACCAGTACCAAACACCTTGCGTAAATCTTCTGTTGTGATTTGATTATCTGGGAACCCAGCATTTATTACCGCTACCATTTGCGCATCAGATAAATCAGCGAACACCGCTGGAACACCTAGTTTTGCCGCAACCGCCGCCGCATATGCAAGTGTATTATCTTGCAAACCATGCGCCCCAAGTTTTCTTTCATAACCCTCATTTTCCATCTCGGTCAGCAAAACATCTGGTTGCACACCAAGTCCATTCTCAAAGCACATATCAACCATGTCGAATGACACATTATAACAATGCCTATCACCCATATAGACCAATGTTTTAGTTCCCCGTTTAAACACCGCAATAAATGGTGTTGCACCAGCAAATTGTTTTGCGTGTTCCGCATCTCTCCATTCGCGGTACAATTCAAAATTTGGTTTAAATTGCATTTTTTATTCTCTCCTTTACCATGTCACCACCCATAACAGACATTATGGAATAAAGGTCTGGTGTGTTTGTGCGACCCGACAAAGCCACACGCAGATTCATTGCAACATCACCGTTCTTAATACCAACCTTGTTCGCGATATCAACGATTTTTGACCACCATGTATCTTTATCGTCCGCTGGGTTATAGTCTGCCAAGAATGCACGCAATGCATCATGGTTATATTCGTAATCCGTCGCCGGCTTGAATAATTTGTCCCAGAAAAACGCAACATTTTCCAATGTCTGTTTCCAAGTGATAAAATCTTTACGCACACGCTTTGGATTATCGCGTTCGATACCCAATACGGCGGCCAGATATTTTTCGTCCGCGACCTGCATCTTGTTATCGTCATTGCCATATTCATTTGCCCATGCGACAACTGATGCAACCAGATCCGCAACTGGCATAGCCCCTATATATTCCTTGGCCCACCATTCCAGTTTCTTCATATCAAACAGTGCGCCCGACATCGGAATCTTTTTTGGCTTCATTTCATAATCCCAGAACGATTTAACCACACCTTTCAATTTTGCTTCTTCGTATCCAGATGCCAAAATATTGCCAAGGTATTCAACCACTGCGCCCGTCGGCCAACCATCTTGTAAAAAGAACGCGACATTTGCTTCGGGATCTTTACGTTTGGACATTTTACGTTGCTTGCCTGTTTCCGCATCAATCTTGTCCAAAGTTGCTGTATGAATATAAATCGGTGGGGTCCATTCCATCATACGAAACAGTTGGTAATGCAACGGCAATGACGGCAACCATTCTTCACCACGCACAACATGTGTTGTCCGCATAAAATGGTCGTCGCACAAATGCGCAAAATGATATGTTGGCAAACCATCATTAGATTTTATCAACACCAAATCTTCATTGTTTTCTGGGAAAGATATTGCGCCACGCACCGCATCCTTACAGAATATTCTTTTATTCGGGTCGCCGACTGAATACAAACGAATCGTTGGGACTTCGCCATTATCCAAATGCGCAGTAATTTCATCAGCCGTCAAATCACGATCACGCGCCCATTCGCCATAAATACCGGTGGCAAAACCCGCCGCATTTTGCTTTGCACGAATATCTTCCATTTCGGTTGCAGTCAAAAAACAAGGATACGCCAAACCACGTGCCAATAATTCCGCAGCCACAGAACGATAAATATCCTTTCGTTGCGACTGATAATATGGGCCATATGTTTCATCATTGTTATAAACAAAACCAAAATTACGCATTGCACTTTTGACGACATCAACCGCACCTTCTACTTCGCGTTTAGTATCGGTATCTTCGATACGCAACATGAATACACCGTTCGATTGTTGGGCCAGTTTATAGTCAATCAATACACTATACAAATTACCAATGTGCATAAAGCCCGTTGGACTGGGTGCGAAACGCGTGACATATGCCCCATCTGGCAAATTACGCGGTGGAAACTTGGCTTCTAATTCATCCAATGTATATTTCGGTGCCGCCCCCAGCACGCGTGCTATTAAATCTTTTGATAAACCCTGTCTCATATTCAAATACCTTGTTTTTCAATAAATGTGATTTTATACTAAAAATATGGAAAAACAAGAAATAAGAACTTTTGGCCGGCGCCATGGCAAAAAACTTTCCGCACGAAAAGTGTGGCTGATGGAAAACATTTTGCCGGCCTTTTCGCCAAAAAATGTAAAAAAGGCCGGTAATTTAATTTTGGAAATTGGCTTTGGAAATGGCGAACACGTGCGCGAACTGGCGCTTTCCAACACCGAATCGGTCGTAATTGGTGCCGAACCCTTTGCGAACGGGGTTGCGGCATTGCTTTCGGCAATTTGCGACGAAAAAACTAATGAAATATTACCGGAATATAAAAACATCCGTATTTGGCCAGATGATGTGCGCGATTATTTGCGCGAAACCGATTCGAAGTTTTCACAAATTTGGGTTCTGCACCCTGACCCGTGGCCCAAGGCTAAACATGAAAAACGCCGGCTGCTGTCCGCCAATTTTTTAAATACTCTGGCGGAACATTTATCACCACACGGTCAAATCATTATTGGAACTGACCATTGGGAATACTTTGATTGGATTTGTGCGCAATTGGCGACAACTAAACTGAAATATTCAACACCCGATATAGAAACAATCCATACCCGTTATCAGCAAAAAAACAAGGCGAACACCGTCGCCCCAAAATACATAATTATTGAAAGGTAAAAACGCGCTATATGCACGTTTTCGCCGTATACAGCGATTTTTAATATCTGACCCTGCGCCCTGCTGATGCAACCCGACGTGGAACAACGGGGTGTTTTGCAACAGGGTTTAACGCGGGTTCTTGGACACGAATTGAATGCGCAACCGGCGGACGATATACACGACCACAACCACATGCATACGATGCACATGGCGCAAATAAAACAAGAAAAAATATCAACCGTCTTAACATCTTATTCCCTGTTAACCCAAAATATCATTTTTGGTGTCATATTAAACCGCATCTGGTAAGTCAGACGAAAAACCTGATCCATGCGGGCGGTATTCTTGCCCAGCATAAAGTGCAATGCCCCCTGCCAATTACCAACATTTGTATTCAGCATGGCATAAACACGTCCAACAAAATCCGACTTATCACCATCATCACGCGACAAGAATAATGTTAATGCATCTGCACGCACAGATTGCAATAACTTGAAAACATTTTCCCAATCGGTCGAGTCTATTTCATTAATATCCAACCCCACCGCCAACGTTTTATTAAAGAACAAGTCATCACGCACGCATGCCAATTCCGATACAAACAATTCTAAATCACGCAAATGCACAAAAATCATTGCCCCGTCCGCACCATCACGAAATGACGCACTTACACGCGACGACATATCAGACATAAAATCATCATCTATTTTGCCATCAACATAAAAACGGCCAAAAATCTTTATATTTGTATTTTCCAGCCACGCCCATAACGGCGCAATTCCAGATGGCGCAACCGCCACCGCACGCAATTTGTTTGTAATCGCAGCACCCGCAGCTGCGGCCAAGTCCGCCCCCGAACAATCGGTTTCGCACCACAGCCCCAGATTGTCTTTTACTTCATCAAAAATATCTTCTTGTTCAATCATTACTTTTTACTTTATCATAAATATGATACAATGAAAGACAAATGAATAGAATTAATAATATTTTAGTCGGTTTGTTATGGCTGGTGGCTGTAACGCTGGGGGCGACCTTTTGGTTTAACACAATGTTTGGCTTTAACATATTCTTGGTCAAACATTGGCAACACCTTGCATATATGCAGGCCACTGGTCAGGCTGTAAAGCCGTCGTTCTATATTTCTATTGTCGTGATCATCTTTGTCGCGATAATTGGATTATATAAGTTGTTGCAACCGCGTTTTCGTCAGATAACAATGCCGATAAAAGACCACGATACAACAACACAAAAAACAATAACCACGATACAGACAACCACTGTTCCGGTTCAACAACCTGTGCAGCAACCCGTTCAGCAACCCGTTCAACAAGCGGCGCAACCGCAACCCCAGCCGGAACCCCAAGTGGAAAGCCAACCCGTTGTTAACGAACCGACCGCACCACAGGCAGAGGTTGCCGGCATGCCACAAATGGCACGTCCACCGCGGTTAAATATTCCGACTGTCACGCGGGTTTCGCCGACACCAAATGTTCCGTTATCCACAGCACCACAACCCCGCGTCAATCCGGAAACTGAATATGCGGAAATTCGCGAAATATTTGAATCTGCGGGATATCTGTTCAAGGGAACCCCAAAGATTAAGAATGTTCAAATTGCCGCCGTCGCGATTGGCACAGGGGAATTGTTATGGATTGGTGCCGTTGGGATCAAGATTGCCGATATGCAACGCGCTGTGCAAACCTTGTCTGATGTGTTCTCGGATACTTTGGACGGCATAGAAATAAATATTAATCCGTTCATTATTGCCTCTCCTGATGTTGCCGAAAATGATACAAATATTTTACAGTTTGCAAGTGTTGAAGAATTGCGTAATTATATCAGTGAAAGACCGAATACACCGCCAGACGAAGATGACGCAGAAAACTTTGACGCGTATTCCGGCTATATCGGAACAGTTATGGATTACATAGGAAAGATATAATGCAACTGAATCAAGGTGCCGCCCAGAAAAGAATAGCAGATCTTGGCATGGATGATTTGCCACTGGTCCAGATGCGCCCTGTCACGAAACCTGTTGCACCTGATTGGTTTAAAAAATATCACAATCTGGTTCATCAATTTGTAATGTCGCTTACCGATTCGGTTCAAGAATTGGCATTTATGAATTTACCCCAAGATGATTTTATGGATTTAATTATGGGACGGCGTATGCCGGAAAACTTGTCGGTGCGTTTTCGTGTGCCATTGGTTTGGGGCGGAAAGTTAGAAATCGATAATTTGTTTTTATGCATGACTTTCCCACACGCACATAACATGGATCGGTTTATTATCGAGCAATCCGGCAACGATATTATATGGATGCCAAATCCTGCTAAAAAGGTTTACTTGCCTGCACACATGATGAATGGTGGTGATGGCGGTAATGCAACAAGCGACCGGTTAAGTCAACTTGCATCTCAAATAGTGAGTTCACGCGGAATGGAATAAAAACATGAACACAGCAGAGTTTATTTCTTTGATAAAATCACGTGGGGCAACCGTTTTTCCACCTGCATCTGCGCGTGATATAACATTGTCAAATAACGCATTACAGGCACGCCGGTGTGCAATGTTTTCACCCATTTTGACCGAGTTATACAAACACACATCTGCAATTAACTTGGGCAATGGATATATTTTCGGACCAATTGAGGCCGCGCGTGGCGCACGTTTTCCGATACCATCAATTGTGGAAATCAATATAGAAATGGCGAACATATCAATATTGCGTGGCAAAACTATATTTGGTCGAAATGATTTGTTTTGGTTTGCGTTTGATGCATTTGGCTCGTTCTATATGCTGGATAATCTGGGGTTGCGCATTTTACGCAAATATGATGATCCATATCGCGCCATGTCTGATTGTTTAATTGCGGGAAAGTTTTAATGAAAAAAATATCTGTATCTTTGTCGGGTCACCAGACCAGTATTTCACTGGAACCAGAGTTTATAAATGCCCTGCATGAAATCGCAAAGCGCGACAATATATCCATTGCATCAATAATTAACAGGATTGATTCTATGCGCACACCCGACACAAATCTTTCTTCTGCTATACGCGTATGGGTGTTAAAGAATATTAAATAGCGTCATTTTTATCGTCGTCTGATTTATCTGTTTCAGATTCTTCGTCCGTAGTTTTATCTTTATTTGTGTGGTTAATAAGTATATTTCCAACCGCGCCACCAATTGCACCAGCCCCCGCGACGACGGCACCCGTCTTAACCCGCTGCTCCGTTTTTGCTCTCTGTTCATTCCATTTGGCTGCATCTTCACCGTCTGGGTTCATGATTGCGCGTGCAATAGATGCATAGACACCACTGGTAATACCGACACCTGCGTCGTCATATAATCCGGTTTCCGCTTTATCAATAACGACCTCTGATTCAATACCTGGTGCAATGCCCAGTAATTCTTTACGCGTTTTCAAATCATTTGCCAATGTTGCGTATTCCGTATAAAGCGAAATCATATCGTTCCCGCCAGCCAGTTCAACATTTGTTTCACCGCCCGCCACCCTGTTTCCACCATATTCGCAAGTAAATGTTTTTAGGTATGCCTGCATCTCTTGTTCTGTCAAAGCGTCAATGCGTTGTTCCGACAGTGCCGATGCCAGCATCATACCACCAATACCAGTTGCCCCAATCGCCGCCGCACTCAACATACGATTTGGCAACGATTGTTCACGTGCCAATGCCTCTTCATAATTCTTACGCAATTCATTTAAATCAACTGTGCGCTTCAAGAAACCAAAGAACTCTTTATCTGTCATTTCACCAACGCGTTGAGATTCGTTGTTCAATTTTTCGGTTTCTATTGCTATTTTTTCTTCTTCCGCAGTTTTTTCATTTACGGACAACAACATTGTTGGTTTCTCAAAAAGTGGTTTTTTTGTTTCATCCGCCACAGGCGCCCCAGACTGTCCGCCATCTGCTACACACATACCACCTTCTGGTTTATAACCTTTTTTACAACTTTCTATTTCGCACTTCATTTTACCGTCATCACATGTACATTTGCACGACCGAAGAGCATTGGTATAACTTGCAGACATAGCCCCATCAATTTTAACACATAAATCGGGGCCTACACTTTGACTTTCGCCATGATTATATACCTTGCCACGCGAAAGACATTTATTTCCCTTTGTCACTGGTTGTGCTACTGCTGATTCATCTGCCACACATTTACCATCTTTGTGGTTATAACCATCTTTGCAACTTTCTATTTCACATTTCATCTTGTTGTTGTTGCACGCACATGCACAAGTCTGAACACCAGTTAAATTAAGTATCGAATTAAAGTTTGCACATTTATCCACAGGATAACTTTCGCTTTTCCCATCGGCATACTCTATACCGTCAACAATACATTTAGGTTGTGCTGGGGTGGTCGGCGTATTAACAATGGGCTTATTATCTGACGGTTTTTCATCTGCTTTGCACTTGCCATTTTCCTTGCTATAGCCTTTGTCACATAAATCTACTTTGCAACTTGCCTTGCCTTTATTACATTTACATTCGCAACTTGTGACATTTGTTAAATCCAATACAGAATCAAATCTTTCGCACGTTCTTTTAAGTGCCCAAAATGTTTCACCATCGTCAGCATATTTATGCCCATCCAGCACACACATATTTGCACTTGTGGTTTCTTGTGGCGCTTTATTTTCTTGGGGTGCTTTGCCTTCTTTTATACATTTATCATTTTCTAGTTTATATCCCGTTTTACATCTTCTTGTTTTGCAACTAACTTTCCCTTTGTTACATGTGCATTCACAAGCCGTCACATTGGAAAAATCATGCTCTGTATCATATTTTTCACATAAATACCCAAGTTTTTGATAAACGTTACCATCTATTAATACACCATCAGAAACTATACAATTTTTTTGACCTGTTTCGGATGCTTCTGGCTTTTTTGTTGGATTTACACCACCAGATTTTGTCCGCATTTCTTTATATGCATCAACAAACGTTTCATTAATAACCCCATAATCCGAGTATTTTTCATCATCAAAACTAGCCGCCCCTGAATGCACTATGCCATACAGATTGTTTTGTGCAAAATATGGTCCACCACTATTCCCTTGGGTGCTATCACAAGTTGATTTAAACAGAGTATATGCATAAAATCGTTCAAGTTCACAACTTCGATCTGCCTTGAAACGATATTTAACACCTGTTTTCGGGTCTGGATCATCGTCCAGTTCTATCCCCATCTTACGCAATCTGGCTTCAACAATATCATACTTACGGTCAAAATCTGCCGAAGGGTTTTGTGCAGAGACTTCTTCCCATATTTTCTTCGCCTGTTTAATTTGTTCATCTTTCAGAATTCGCATAAAACCAAAACCTGCATTTTGAACAGTTGTAAGCACAGTTTTGTCGGGAACATCATAATAATCTTCCCTGTAAAAGCTAGGATCCTTGACGCGCAACAACGCCCAATCATCTGTATTGTAATCATAACCATACTTTTCCAATGTGACTTTGGTTTTTCTGCCATCGTGTAATGTTATTGTGTATTGTTTATTTAACTGTTCCTCGTTATCATATTTGTCCACCTTGGTTATACAATGACGCGCCGTCAAAATTATATCTGGATAAATATATTCCGCCGTACATGTTCCGTGCCCTGTATTAAAATGCACAATTTTGTTGTATTCGGGACTTGACCAATCAACATACTCACGGTGATCAATACTGCCAACCAATGCCACTGATATATTTGGCAGAAATATAAGCGATAAAAACACCAAAATACGTTTCATTTTATTCCATAAACAACCGCCACCGCAAAACAGTGTTCTTTTGGTATATTATACCACAAAACCAGGTTCTGATATATTGGTATTTTTATTCTTTACGTGAACCAGACAACATCACACCGATGCACGCGACCAACAGAATGATTATCATCATCCAATCGCGCCCTATTCTGCGATAAATCGTGTCATGTGCCCCCCAAACAGTGCCGTCCAAAATGCCCGTTTGACCAATTGGTAAAAACGACAATATTTCGCCATCAGACAACACAAACGCACTGATTCCAGAATAATTCGCACGAATAATTGGCAACCCTGATTCAATCGCATAGCGACGAACCATGTCCAGATGTTGATAAGTCCCAGGGGTTTTACCAAACCATGTATCATTTGTAATGTTTATAATTGCATGTGGTTTTAAATCCGTCCGCGGAATCAATGAATCAGAAAAGATAATTTCATAACAGATTGCCGGTGCAAATACAAACTCTGCTTCTTCCATATTGATGGAAATAAGTTCTGCCCCGTCACCACGCGCCAAGTGTATCGGTGATGGCATAAATCCCCACAAACTGTATTCACCAAATGGAACCAAGTGCGATTTACTGTATATGTTTGAAATGGTGCCATCTGGTGATGCAACAATCATTGAATTATGTGGTTTACCATCCATAAATGCAGTCGCACCAATTACGACATTTGTTTTTAACACCGTCGCCAAAGGCATATCAGCCCCATCTGTAATGGTATATGGATATGTTGTTTCAGGGAACACCACTAAATCCGGATTGCCCTCTGCTGCTGCCAACTGAAACAGACGAACCAAGTTTTCTTCGACGCGCTTTAATGCATCCGCACGTGAATAAATCATTTTCTGCGATTGGGCTTGCGCCGGTTGAACGATGCGAATCATTGCCGTTGTGCCCGCATCTTTTGATGCGACATTAATATTGTGTGCGCCAATAAATCCGCCACATATCGCGATTATTAAAAAGAAGAAAAATACGCACCAACTGCGAATACTTTTTATATTTCGTATCAATTCAACGGTAGCGGCAACAAGACCAACAATAACAAAAGTTAAACCCAACGCCCCCCAAACAGACATTGAATTTGAAATCGCTGGAAACGGCAGTGCAATATTGGCAATCGGGTTCCATGGAAAACCACTAAGGACCCATTCACGCAACCACAAAACCAACGTCCAAACGCCCCCAAACATAAACACGCGCGAACACGAATTTAAACGACCACGAATTACAGACAAGAAGGGTATAGAGAAGAACACCACCCCAAATATACCAATCCCAACCAATGCCGGCACCGTCCATATTGCGAATTGCTTTGCCAATTCTGGCACAACATATATTGAATTAAGTGTCCACCACAGCATTGCCATTGCATACACTGCCCCAAACGGTGATATACGCAATACTTCACGCCAAAAACCACCATAATTTTTTCTGCGCACCGTCAGCCAATATGCACCACCAACACCTAAAACGGTTGTCCACCACAAATTAAATGGTGCGAATCCAAAAGCTGCAACCCCACCAAACAGTGCATATAGCGCGTATTGCCAAAAACTATTTTCGCGTATTTTTAATCTTTTGAAAAATGCGATTGTATGACTGCCGGGGCAACATTCACCGTTTTTACATGCAACAACACCGTCATCAGAATAAGGATTTTTATACCCCAATTTTTTCATTATTGCGACCTCTTTTGATTCCATAACAACAGCTTCTTTATCACTAATGTGATCGTATCCCCGAAGGTGCAACATACCATGCACCACCATATGTGCAGTATGTTCAGCAACGCTTATCCCTGCCGCTTTTGCTTCGCGTTTTACCGTATCAAGAGAGATGTAAATATCGCCCAACAGCAAATCATCACCCAATTCAAATGACAAGACGTTTGTCGGTTTATCAAACCCGCGATATTCTTTGTTCAGTTTATGTATTTCTTTATCATCAGTCAGTATAATTGACACTTCGGCATCTTTGCGTTTTGGACCTGCCGCATTTGCAATATTTGCAAAATCAATGTCATATTTTTCCCAACGATTATCGTTATAATTTACATAAACTTGCATTATATATTCCCCCCATCTATATACACCTATGCGCTGTGTTCATCTTTTTTAGCACGCTGTGCAATCACCGTATTTTTTTGTTTCAGTTTTGTTGCAATACGTCCTTTACCGGTATTAAATGCAACCTTTTCGTTTTTGGTTAATTCTTCTATCTTTTTATTTAATCTGTTCATCAAAGATTTATACTTGGTTTTAGCAACATTTTCCCCAGTGGTCGCATATTCCTTTGCTTTATTATAATAGTATTGTTTTTTTACACTATCTGTTTCATTATCCCCCAGTTTTTCATAACACAACGCACCGTTAAAATATGTGTACCCTTTTACTTCTTTGGACGCATTACTAAAATCGGGCATATTAATTGTGTTGTCCACTATGGTAATACCATTATCATATTCCCCCAGTTGATAATATGATATTACTAAATTACTGTACACGATATACAGTTTAGGGTTTTCTTTGATTGCTTGTTCAAACTTTTTAATAGCCGCCTCATACTTACCATCAACATATAACTTTTCACCCTGTTCGTTCAGTTTTTCAGCAGATGATTCTGTTGCTTTTGTTTGTTGTGGTTGCAACACAAAATCTCTGAACAATTCGCCATTGGCAATCTTATCCACTTCGTCTGGTCGTAAATATTCATTAAGTTTTAATTGCTTATATGTTTTACCGTTCTTATGAATATCGGCACTTACAACATTCATCAAATCCACTTCTATTTCTGGATATTCCTTTAAACTTCCGTTGTTCCATAGTTTTTTAGCGTTCATCTGATATACAGAATTAGCAAACGAATACAACACAACACTGTCCCTGATATTTCCCAATACTCTGTTGCCTGCAATACCATATTTCGGTTCCAATCCAGCATTACCAGATTTGCATAAATCATCAAACATATTGGCGATATCAGCCAGTTTCCTTTCGTTATTCACAGCAGAACGAATTTCTGCACCATCATAATTATTTTTATAAATGCCAGAGCCACGATTATACATACCAATACCCAATTCAATGAACAAGTGTGCATCAATCGGTTTTGTAAACTGTTTTTTTACATACGGCCAAACGAATTGTTCGTAAAAAGCGCGTACAAGCATTCTGTTTTCTTCGTAAGAAACAGACACACCATTTACATATGGCTTGCCCAACACTTTTTGAAAGAACCTTTTTCTTTCTTCAATAAGTTGTCTGTCTTTTTCGCCTTTTGGGGTTGCCTTGCCAATCATATAGCCCGAACCAATCGTTATATAACCACTGGTCTCACCTACATCTGCATATGCTTCATTTACAAAACCTTCGGATAAAATTGTTTCCATATATATGTATGGCCATATTGCGTCAATTTGCGCCATCCATTCTTCTTGGGGTAATGTCGGATCTATTTTTAAAGTATTTATTGTTTCATTTTGTATTTTTCTGGTCAGAAATCTATGTACAGCATTCTTTACATTATCTACTTTGTCTTTAACGTTTTCTTTTATCTTGTCTTTATTCTTTACGACACCAACACCACCAATTACCGACAACAACATCAGGTACCATGTTATATATGCTGCGGCACGTGAATTTTTCTTGGTGAATTTTTGTATTACTTTATCTTTGCCACGTTTGTTTTGCTTTACGGTTCTGTTGCTATATTTTTTTTCCATAAAGTCCAACGCAACATTATCCAGCAAAACAAAATCAGATATTTTGACGAACCATTTTGACAAGAACAATAGTACAACCGCACTTATATCAAAAGTATCTGCGACAACACGCCCACCGACACCAATAACCTTGCCTGTGCCACGTGCGGCCTTGCCCCAGCCACTCAAATTTTTATCTATTGGGGCTTTTACAACATTTTTTATTTTCTTGTTGTGTCCGGAAAAACGAGACAACATAAAATCAGTAGCGTTATCGGTTGCCGTTGATATCTTATCTGCTGCTTTGGTCATGTGTGATTCCCCCTACTATTACTTCTTTCCAAATCCCGTCTTCTTGGCGATTTTTGAACGCGTTTGTGCATAATTCGGTGCAACAAAGGGATAATCATGTGGCAATCCCCACTTTTCGCGATACTGTTCCGGTGTCAGATTATATTTGCGTTTGATATACCGGCGCAACATTATGTGCCAAGTGCCATCTTCCAAACACTGTATTTTGTCTGGACGCACAGATTTCGCAATTTCCGATTCGGTTGCCGCATGCCCCAGCAATGTTGAACGCGCCTGAGCCACCGCCGCCGCCATAGTGAGTTTTGGATTCGCCGCCATTGCCGCCGCCGCCAAGTTTGCGACCGCCAACGCGATTTCGGCATCTTTTGTATTATTTACCAATTGCCAACCCCTATTTTATGTACTACAATCATTATAACACAAATAAACCATAAGTAAAATATAAGTAAAACAAAAATAAATGAACAACGACAATCGCCCTTTGGCTGATTTAATGCGCCCCAACACCATTGACGAAGTGCTGGGTCAGGTTGCTTTGCTGGGTGAAAACGGGCTTGTTCGCCGTATGGTTGAAAATCAGAAATTATCTAACCTGATTTTATGGGGTCCGCCGGGGTGCGGAAAAACAACAATCGCACGCGCATTGGCAAATTCGGTTGATATGGACTTTGTTCCAATGTCCGCGGTGTTTTCCGGAACGGCTGATATAAAGAAGGCGGTCGAGGCGGCAAAACTGCGCCGTCAAATTGGTCGCGGAACATTGTTGTTCATTGACGAAATCCACCGCTTTAATAAAACACAGCAAGATACATTATTGCCATATTTGGAAGATGGCACAGTGGTCTTTATCGGTGCGACAACCGAAAACCCATCATTTAATTTGAATAACGCGTTGCTGTCGCGTTGCCATGTGGGCGTGCTGGAACCATTGGGCACAGACGATTTAATTGAACTGATGAATCGCACTGAAAAGTTCACTGGTAAAAAATTGCCATTGGATTCCGCGGCACGCACCCATCTTGCACAAATGTCCGACGGTGATGCGCGATTCTTGCTGAACACTTTGGAATATTTGTTAAACGCAAAATTCAAGAAAGATTTATCACCCGAAGAATTGGACAACGCGATTCAGAAACGCGCCCCGCTTTCCGACAAATCCGGTGATGAACATTACAATTTAATTTCGGCGGTGCATAAATCGTTGCGCGCGTCCGACACTGACGCCGCACTGTATTGGGTGTCGCGCATGATGACGTCGGGTCAAGATCCAATGTATATCTTTCGTCGCTTAACACGTTTCGCGATGGAAGATGTCGGACTTGCCGACCCAAACGCAATTCAAATGGCAATCGCAACATGGAACGCATATGAACGGATGGGGTCGCCTGAGGGCGATATTGCATTGGCGGAATTGGTTGTGTACCTTGGCACCGCACCAAAAAGCAATCGTTTGGACAAAGCAATTCATTCGGCATACGCCGCCGCGATAGAGACGGGTTCATTAATGCCACCCAAGAATATTTTAAATGCCCCAACCCGCATGATGAAAAATATGGGGTATGGAAAAGGGTATGTTTACGAGCCCGACACAGAAAGTGGTTTTTCCGGTCAAAACTGTTTTCCCGAAAGCATGGGACGGCGCACTTTCTATACACCGGTTGAACGCGGTTTCGAACGTGAAATAAAAAAGAGATTGGATTACTGGAACAGTTTGCGCGAAAAGTTGGGAAAGAAATAAAAAATCCCGCGATTGCGGGATTTATTTTATATTATACAATTTTTTATAATCTTCCCATGTGGGCATGAAAAAATAATCTTTAAACCATTCTTGTTCCATCCGGTCACCAATTTGGTTTCCTTCATAAGCTGAGTTACACGAACACCTTGTTTCACCCTCTTCCTCACTATATTCATGTTTACCATCATCAAATAAAGTCGCTTCAATATAACACGCATCCTTTATTGCTACATTTTTACAATACTTTTCACACCCCTTTCTTGTTTTGATTGTTGAACTAAACATTACACTGGATGTATTCCTATTAAGACACTTTCCTTTTGCACGTAATGTATCATTATATTCTTGTTCAGATGTGAAAACTTTTCCTTTTTGCCACTCTGCTGATTGCCGTTCTTGTTTTATTCTTTCCTCATCCTGCACAATCTTATTATGATGTTTTATTATACAAGACAAACATTTTTGAGGCACAAGCGTTTGTTCATTTTCGTACCCAAGAATATTCTCAAGTATAGAGAAAATGGCTACCAATCTAAGACCACTCTCTCTATTACTAAAATGTCCTAACGTGCTTGAAGATATGTTATGTAGTATCTCGTTTTTAGTTTCTGTTGATAAGCGTCCACAATCACACATTAAGTCTGAAAAAGCCCCCCGTATAGCACCTGCACAAACCTCTGATTGCAAAACATCATATGTTGATCCTGCTTCACTGATATATCCCAAATCATCAGACCTGGCACCAACCACCGACACAATTACCAATAAAAACGCGCATAATATTTTCTTCATCTTAATTCAGCACCCCCTCGCATTCATCAGCAGTTTCTGATGCGCGCTTGATTGCGCTTATTTGTGTCGCGTTAAATACAGTTGCCGCACCTGATGCAACTGTTGTTGTTCCCGCCAAAACATTTGATGCGGTGTTCAGATTCTTTTCCCGCTGTTTTCCAGAATCGGTATTATCATTGCGTGTTGCGTCCGAATTCACGGTTGCCGATGTTATTGTTCCGGCGATTCCCGTTGTTGCACCAACCGCACTTGACACCATTGCCCCAACCGCACGATTATCAATTTTTGATAAATCAACCATTTCCCATCTTTGACACGCAGACACAATTTTGTCGGCACGTTCCAAATCCGCCGGATTGGCATCGCCGTCCATACGCGCCTGCATCTTTACATTTGCCAATACCTTGGTTGCCGCAATACAGTTATCTATTTGTGATTGCAAATCGCCACGCACCCGGTTGTTTGCCGCGATAATTGTCCCAGCGATATTCGTCGCGCCCGCCGCAGCCATTGTCCCTGTTCGAATATTACCCAATGTCTTGGATTGTTCGTTCAGTTCGTCCAGATGGCCGCCAACATCAATTTTGGAAAGCTTCATATCCTTTAATGCCTTGTTCACATCATCAGGATTGATAACCGTAAATACAATTTCTGCTTTTTCTTGTTCGGCCTCTAATTCACTTAATATGCGTTCCCATTCTTCTATTTCATTATCAACATTTGCCTTTGCAATACCGGTGCCCAGCGCAACGCCACCCACAACGGTTCCAACGCCCGTTACCGCGGTGTTAATTCCCGCCAATTTTTTCATGCCACTTAATTCATTGGAAATACCACCACATGCATTACGCACATTTTCAATCGCGGTGACCAGTTCAACGGAATCCGCCATGGCGGACAAGGGAAAAATTCCTGCAATTATCGCGACAAAGAACTGTTTCATCTCTCTCGACCCTTTTCGCATCAGAACAAGATATTTATCTTTGCGCCGATTTGTGCTTCTTCGTGTTCAAATTCGTAATCAAAATGACCGATATATTGTGTGCGACCAAACTGCGCCACCATTTTCAAATTCAGCCATTCTTGATTATAATGTGGGTTCGTTGATTTACGGAAAGTAAATCCGCCACCCGCGCGCCAAATTTGATCAATACGGAAATAAGATTCAGGTATAAAATCAATATATGACATACCGCGCGTTTCATCAAACACCCATGTTGACTTTATTGTTGCCGCCAATGTTATACCCGCCCACTGACGACCAAAACGCAACCCCGCGTAATATGATGAATCGGCAAACCAAGGTGTGCGAACATGCTTGGACCCGCCGAAACGGAAACCAGC
>JAGCOQ010000084.1 GCA_017642625.1 Alphaproteobacteria bacterium
CATGGGGAGTGATACCAAAACGCTTACTAATGATGAAGAATTAGAGAGGTTTATCAGTACAAGTTATAAAAAAGCTCAAGATGAGACAGATCAATTATCATGGGAAACTCTCTATATAAATGATTGGCTTTCTGCGAAGAATACACCAGAGTTCAAACAAGCCTTATCTATAAATCCAAGAACTAGAATTCGTAAAGCAACAGGTAATAAAGATAATATGGTTATAGTTTTTGGAAAACAAGGTGCCGAATGCGTTTTTAAACAAATATCCAAGAGTACAAAAACACCAGAGTTGATAACTGCTGAGGAAGCTTTTCCATTGTTTAAAGCGAATAAAACAGATAAGGCAATCAAGGTATCGTCTGATTTTGATGAATTGTATCAGATAGTCAAAGCAAACTTGTTTACAAGTGTTCCCGTAAAAAACACGCCTCAACAAGGACAAGCTTTGGCTAAAATTAACGTATGGAAAAGAGATCGGAATTTCGAAAAATGGCTGGAATACCTGGAATTATTGACTAGAGCCATAGAAATTGGAGATATCCAAAATTATAAACCAATAAAAAAAGCAAAAACCCCAGAAGAATTAGCCGAAACTATTCCAATGCTATATTTGCAAAAAGTGGCGGAGGTTGTAGCGAAGATTGAAGCAGAACCAGCAGATATTATATTGACGGAGGAATTATCATGATGAATTTCAATGCTCCATATAATCGTGAGAATTTATTAGATTTTTTACAATATCAATTCTTGCCGTCTGATTACCAACCAAACGAACAAGACCTTGCATATTCTGGTGGCAGATCTTCTAAAATATCGTCTATAACAGAGCTTGGATTCTGTGAATCATTGGATCTTCGTGTATTAGAGGTCAAACACAATTCTTCAAACGATGCGCGTGTAACTCTTTCAAAGGAAATATTTTCGTTTTTACGTAATAATGCTTGGGAAAATTGTTTGGTGGCTTTTGTGCCTAACGACAATCGTGATGTTTACAGACTATCTTTCATAAAACACAAACCCAAATTGGTAAATAATAAACTGGACTGGGAACATAGTAACCCAAAGAGATATTCTTTTTTGCTTGGTGTTGGGCAACACATTAAAACCCCACAAACATACCTTGGTAAACGTGTGAATACGATTGCAGAATTAGAAGAATGTTTCTCTGTAGAAACGTTGACTAAGGAATTTTATAGTGAATTGTATAATTGGTATTTATGGGCATCTTCGCCAGACATCAATATTCATTATCCAAACAACGCTTGTGATCCTAATGACGACAGAGATTATTTGTCGGAACATTTGATTCGGTTAATCACGCGTTTAATGTTTGTCTGGTTTATTAAACAAAAGAACTTTATACCAAAAGAATTATTCGATATAACGGAATTACAAAAGAATATTTTATTGGACTTCGATCCGGAGAGCTATAAACAAGGTAATTATTATAATGCAATACTACAAAACTTATTCTTCGCGTCATTAAATAAGAAAATTACTGAACGTAAATTTGCATCGGGCTCCAAAGAATATGGGATAAAAACATTATTTAGGGATAATGACGGTAAAAAATCCTCAGATACGTGGTTTAAAATGACACACGATCAAGTATTAAAGTTATTTGAACCGGTCCCGTTCTTAAATGGTGGTTTGTTTGAATGCCTTGATAAACCAATAGAATGTGATGATGACGATGAATGTGATAATAACAATATGAAAATATTGTATTTTGACGGTTTTAGTCGAGATGATATGTCAAAAAAAAGGGCGTTTGTACCAAATGCTATATTTTTTGCACCGGAACATGAAGTTGTCCTTCCGCAAGAAACCAAATTAAAAATGGTTAGCGGTATTATAAATATTTTCCAAAAATACAATTTTACTGTTGAAGAAAATACACCGAACGATGTTGATGTTGCGCTGGATCCGGAGTTATTAGGTAAAGTATTTGAAAATCTATTGGCAGCCTATAACCCAGAAACAGGGGAAAGTGCCAGGAAGAGCTCAGGTAGTTTTTATACTCCACGTGAAATAGTCGATTATATGGTGGACACGTCGATCAATTCATATTTGGATACTACATTAGGCAAAGATCGTTCAAAAGAAGCGCTAAAGAAAGCTTTGTTTGATATCAAGATTATAGATCCTGCCTGTGGTTCGGGTGCCTTTCCTATGGGGATATTAAATAACGTTTTTAACAGATTGTTATCTATTGATCCAAATTTAGATCCATATGAGACAAAATTAAAGTTGATTGAGAACTGTATTTATGGTGTGGATATTCAACCTATTGCAGTCCAAATCAGCAAATTACGTTTCTTTATATCTTTGATTTGCGAACAAAAAGAAAAGAACTCGAATCCAGCAGATAATTATGGGTTAAAACAGTTACCAAACTTGGAAACAAAATTTGTTGCAGCCAATACTTTGATAAAGATTAAAAGACCAAAAGAATTGTCTTTTGGAGATGCGGAAATAGAAGAAGTAAGAACCAGAATAACAAATATTAGAAATTTGCATTTTCATGCCACAACCAAGCAAGAAAAGAAAGATTATAGGGATAGAGACAGGGATCTGCGTAAAGAATTGCTAACCTTATTGAAGAATAATGGTTTAAATACACCGGAATTACGAGAACAAGCTAAAAATATCGCGAAATGGGATCCGTACAACCAAAATAGTGCTGCAGAATTTTTTGATAATGAATGGATGTTTGGTATTGAAGATGGTTTTAATATAGCGATAGGTAATCCACCATACATTCAAATGCAGAAATTTAGATTATCTGATGAAGATAAAAAAGCTGGGAAACCAGATATGCAGAAAAAATATCAGCAACAGGATTATGAATCTTATGCATCTATGGGAGATTTGTATCAATTATTCTATGAACGTGGCATGGAGTTATTAAAAAAGGATGGGTATCTGTGTTACATAACAAGTAACAAATGGTTAAGATCGGGATATGGTGAAACAACCAGAAAGCTATTTTCTACCAAATATACACCAAAATTATTGTTAGATCTTGGGGGGCAGGTGTTCAAAAGTGCGACAGTTGATACGAATATTTTGTTAGCTCAAAAAGCTGTTAGTAAAGATAATAAAACTCTTTGTTGGACAAAACCGAAAGATATTGACCCAGAAAATATGAGCGTTTTAATTGAGCAGCAGGGTCAGTACATGGAGTTCGATTCTGAACCATGGGTTATTTTGTCACCAATAGAACAATCTATTAAAGAAAAGATAGAAAAATATGGTACTCCTCTGAAAGACTGGAATATCAGCATAAATTATGGGATAAAAACCGGATGTAATGAGGCTTTTATCATTAACGAAGAAAAGAAAAATGAGTTAATTGCTAAGGATCCAAAATCGGCTGAAATTATACGACCGATTTTACGCGGCAAGGACATAAAACGTTATGGTTTCAATTTTGCTGATTTATATTTAATTGCCACACACAATGGTTATGGGGATACCCTGAGGGTGAATATAGAAAATTATCCAGCCGTTAAGGAATGGTTGGATAATGGGGGTATTGCGTATAATGACAAACCATATAAAGGATATGAGACGATAGCCGCAAGAGCAGACCAAGGCGACACACCGTATAATTTGCGTAGCTGTGCTTATATGGACGATTTTAATAAGCCAAAAATTTGTTATTCAGAAACGAATAGTGCTAAAGAGACAAAAATTGCTTTTGATACTTCTGGGTTTTATCCGGATAAAACATGCTTCGTGCTGGTTGCAGGAAACGATGACATAGAACATATTTATAGAATTTTAAGTTCAGATATATTTACATGGTACATGTATAACACGTCACCATTATTGGGAGAGGGGGGAATATCGTTGACGAAAGACAGCGTTTTGCGCTTTCCTTTATGCAAAGATGCATCTGACTATAAATTGACAGAATCAGAGATGAATTGCATTTCAGAATCGCTTAAATCATAAAGTTTTTCGAGAATTTTTTCTACATCAGACTCCGAGGCTGTTTGTAGTTGTTCAATTATCTTTTCTGTGGGTTTTGGTATGGGCTGGTTGACAATGTACTGATTCAACCAACGCAGTCCTGTTTCTCCCATAGAAGTCGAATAATAGTTTCTAAAAACAAATTCTATAATTTTTGAATTTAGAACTTTTAATAAATATTCTAAATGCTCACCAGTTAGCAAATATGCTGTATTAGATACAAAAAACGTACCATCAGAATCAAAAGCAAAACGACTTCCTTGACTCAATTCTTGATATATTATTTTTGGCTTATTAAAATCGTCCCAATAACTTATGCTATCTTGTGTTTCAAACCATTTATTATTTGTTTTTTTGCGTGATTTGAACTTATGACTATTAACTATATGCTCGCTACCGGTTTGTTCTAAACGCAGTTTACCAGTTCCTATCGGACTAGTTGGTAAAACCCAATCGCCATTTATAAGCCAATCTTTGACTGCAGGAAAATCGTCTATATCATAATGCTTACTTGGAAAAGTACAAATCAGATATAAATTAGCAAATTCATAACTGTTCCTTTGAATATCACGGCCGCGTAAAATCGGTCGTATAATTTCAGCCGATTTCGGGTCTTTCCTTATAAGCTCTTCTTTTTTAGTTTCATCTATTATAAATGCCTCATTGCAACCGGTTAAAATACCACGATAAATACTTATATTCCAATCTTTTAGAGGAGTGCCATACTTCTCTATTTTAGCTTTTATTGAACGCTCTATATCTGACAGTATTACCCATGGTTCTGAACTAAAGGCCATAGGTTGTCCGAATTGCTCAATTAAAACGCTCATTTTGTTTAAGCCATTATAATAGTGGTGGGAAAGGTACAACAAACAGGATACAAAAATGATATATGCTTATATAAGGGTAAGTACCGACAAACAAACAACAGAAAACCAAAGATACGAAATAAACAAATACTGTTCTACAAACAATCTTCATGTGGATAAATGGGTTGAAGAGACAATCAGCGCAACCAAGGACATAAAAAAGCGGAAACTCGGCTCTATCATTAAACATTTGAACGCTGGAGATATATTACTGGCTAGTGAATTATCAAGATTAGGTCGTAAATTACTCGAAGTGATGGCGATATTAAATCATTGTGTGAACACAGGAGTAAATGTGTGGACAATTAAAGATAATTTTAAGTTAGATACAGGAATACAATCAAAAGTATTGGCTTTTGCATTTGGATTAGCTGCCGAAATAGAAAGAAATTTGATATCACAACGCACAAAAGAGGCACTGGAAGCAAAAAGGGCTGCCGGTGTAATACTTGGACGGCCAAAAGGGCGTTTGAGTTCCAAATTAAAGCTTACAGACAGAAAAGACATTGTGCAGTCGTTGTTAATTTCTGGTGTGTCACAAAGAGCCATAGCTAGAAAACTGAAAGTAAATAGAGGAACCGTAGCGAGGTTTCTAAAAACATTGTAGGTCGATGTGTTTTTATCCGCGGAGATTCTATGTGTAAAACCTTCGATTTCTGGTGTGTAAAGATGATTTTTTGTCGTAGAAAAACAACAATCAACTGACACACCTTCGTGCAGTCCGTGTGTCAGCCGTGTGTAATGTATTGAAAATACTTGAAAATCCTATTTTAGGATGTGAATTACGGACTGTTTGGTGTGAAAATATGTGATTTTATTTTCAAATATGTGTAAAAATGACCATTTTTTGACGTTTTTGAGGATGGTATACCGGAACGAATTGCCGTAGGGGTAGATAAAATAAATGCCGTAAATACAAAGACTTACGGCTAATTTGTGGCTCGGGCAACTGGACTCGAACCAGTGACATACGGATTAACAGTCCGTTGTTCTACCGACTGAACTATGCCCGAATAGCAGGGGTTATATTATACCTGTTTTGCGCGCAAGTCAAGCAATTTCTAATGGTTTTCCGGTGCGCGTTTTTGCCTACCCTGAAAGTGCTAGATGGGGTGGAAAATTGGACAAAAAGATACCCCGTAAAAACGGGGTATCTTTTGATACATTATAATTAATCTGTCTGTATTGGAAATATTCCACAAGAGCTATCTTCGTTTGAGCAACCCTTTTCGCAAACATAATAAATCTTTATTTCTTCAATTTGTTTTTTTCTACGGTTTGCCGAAATACCGGCCACAAATTCAATTGTCTGTTTTTGCATTTGGCCTATTAAGTCGGCATTTGGATAATAATTTTC
The DNA here is from genome assembly GCA_017642625.1 of Alphaproteobacteria bacterium. Next base: position 6,208 of record JAGCOQ010000084.1, read on the forward strand.
AACTTTTGAATCAGTGAAATTATACTCTAACAAAGATATGTTGCTTAAATCGTATAAATAACTTGTTTCCAAATAGTTAGGTATTGGAACTCTGTTGTTATTCATGATAATATGTTCGCATCGTTGGTTTATGCCGAAGCAGATATCTTCTCCATTGTTAATGTCAATGGTACCACCGTCTACTGAAGCTTTGATATACAAATAAGCAGTTGATACGGTACAATCTTTCAGATTGTACTTTTCTTTGATGTACTTATTTGTTGTGGGGGTATCAACAATATTTATAACCTTCATGGATGATAATTGTGTGTATACAGGAAACTGTAATGCACTATTATGTTTTACGAAAGTGTATCCAACAGCGATAAGTGTTATTATAAAGAAAAATATTCCGATAAGAGATTTTTTTAATTTTATATTCATGTTTTACACCTTTAGTAGAAAGTAAAATAATTCTTCTCGTAAACCTGGAACAAAATATATTGCTATTAAAAACAGCAAAAATATACATATGAAATACATCATATGTAATTCTCTCCAAGAATTATAGAAATAATTGTCTGAATTTAACGTTCGTAAGCATATGGTTGTTGCAAGAGTGCCCACGAAACTCCAGTTATATAGTACACTGTTCAATAAATTAAACCCCATATATTCATTTAAGCAAGAAACAAGAGCAAAAAAGACGAAAAAATAACTGACCGCGAAAGAAGAAGCGGCGACAAATCTGGTGAACCAGTTTGGATGAGAACAATTATCTGATTGTTTGTTCATGGTGTTCTGTCATTATATTGTGAAACGAATCCTATCATAGAAAAAACGAAGTGCAAGATTCTTTTTTATTTCAACATGTTAGCCAGTTGTCTAATAAGATCGGCACTTTAAAAATATGAATCTAGAAACCAACCCCAACATAGAAAATATGTTTATCTCTCTGTTTAAGGACTTTGCTTTATGACCGTAGAGTTCCTTGTTAGTTTTTAATATATGGACCATATCTGTTATCTTTCTTTTCACTTGGTATAAACAATAGAATTATTCCCAAAATAGGGATAATAGGAACCCAACTGTTTAAACCGCAATCTTGTGCACGACGTATGTTCAATGTGCAAAAATTCCATTCAAAGATTGCTTCTATAAATAACAAAGCTCGTCCGCTAAAAGACCAAATTGTACTTATATAGATGCACACAAAGCATACAAATATTAGTGATAGAAGGTGGATAATATAATTCTTGCGTGATAATCTACCAGTTATTGAAATAATGTCATTAGTATTAACAGACTCTGGCTTATATTCACAATACACCTTGTTAGAAAAAGCAAGACCTATAAACAGCAAAAATAATATGGCAAACATAAAGTTGCTAAGAGCAAGTGACCAGCTTACAAGTAAGCCAGTCCACACGAATTTACCGAAAATGGATAATTTGATATATGTTTTCTTTTTTATCATACTATTTATTCCTACTTTTGTAATCTTATGATTTAGGAATCTTTCCATCTGTATCGTGCCATATTTTATCACAATGCCCATAAAAATTCAACAAAACAAGAAAAATGTGATAAAACAGTGGGAAAACCAAAAAATGCCGGATTTCTGCGGGGGTGGGGTGGGTGAAATAGGATTTAATTCCTTTTTTGAATAGGAAAAGTATCAAAAAATTACCGTATTTATAGGTTTGTTTTCTTATTATGCTAGAATATGTTGATTTAATTCTTGTATGCTGGTATTATGTGTTTCGTGTTCGAGTTGACTAACCATTGGAGGAAAATTATGACACATAATCAGATTTGGCATGCGATTGATATGTTTGCGCGTGAGCAGGGGTTGTCTTGTTCGGGGCTGGCGCGGAAATGTGGATTGGATCCGACTACTTTTAACAAAAGCAAACGGTTGTCGGTGTTCGGTCAGGAACGTTGGCCAACGATGGCGTCTATTGCCAAGGTGTTGAATGCGACGCACGCGCGACCGAATGATTTGTTCAAGTTTGTGCCATGTGATAATGAACCTAAAAATAAAAAATAATGCTGTTTTGATTCCTGTAGTAATTTCTGCTTTTCCCGAATAATATTTTGCCTATGCAGTTAGGTAATTTAATTTTGAAATCTGTTCCTTATGTGTTGTCGATTGCCGGTGGTGTGTTCGTTTTTGACTTTGCTCAAAAATATCTGCACGACCCCAGTTGGATTGATTTGATGAATAATGTGGCGGCGTCGTTGCTGGCGATACCGCTGGTGTTTTTGTTTTATGATTATTCTAATTACTTGGTGACGCGACGCATGAACAAGCATCAGCATACCAAGATAATCGCGATTATGGACGGGTGTTTGCTGAAAATACTGGCGCAGATGAAAAATATTATCGGGCTGAAGCGCATAGAGGTGCCGATGCAGGATATTAACCTGAACTATAAAAAACTGAGTTTAGATGCGCGGTATTTGCGGGCGATAAGGAAGCATTTGAACGAGTTAGAAGATACTTTATACAAGTCGGACAAGATTTCAGTTTTGGATCCGCAACACACGCAGATTTTGTCTTTTATCGCGCAAGAGTTAAATCAGATTCTGAACGAGTGCAAGTATCATAATTCGCCGCGGGAAATTGCGCGGTATATTGAAACGACGCTGTCTATGATTGACGATTGGTTCTATGCCACCGGATACAGTGCGCGCAAAAGGAGCCATGTGAAGCATGTGCAAAAATAGGGCGCGGGCGCGACAATTCCCCTTTTACATTTTTCGATTTTTATGGTATAATAAATGGCAGTATATTTGGGGGCAGAAGGGGGAGTTATGAGAAATAAATTGTCAATCTTTTTTGCTGTGTTGTTGGCGACTAATGTTGCGGCTGCGAAAGAAATCGATTTTGATACGGTCGTCACTTGGAACGATAATGTTCTTTATCAAGCGGTAGAAGAGGTTGGGTTCAATGAACTTAGTTCTGATGAAAGGCGCACCAAATTCAGCCTTATGGTTGACCTGTTGCAGAAAAAATCGTTTTCGTTGCGTTATGCGACCCAAGTATGTTTGGATAAGTGTGCGAAATCATTAGAAGAAGCGCGAATGAAAAGTGTTTGTGGTAATGTTGCGGATGCGCTGATTACGGTCAATAATAGGTTAGAGTCGGGCGGGGTTGTGCCACGCCACCTTGAAAATAACCCTGTGCGTCAAGCCGATGGAACATACAAAGTTTATAACAACAGTGGCGAATTCTATGCGTTATATGAAGTGGGAAACAAGGTTCCTGAAAGTTTAAAACAATATTTAAACATTTGTGAGTTAGAACAGTCTGGGCGAACAAAACTAGAGAATTTTAGAGGGGTTGCGTTTGCGACCGCCTCAAATGAGCCGATTGCTTTATTGTTTACTGGTCGAGAGGAATTTTTGGAAAGTCGGTGTATGGTTGATAAATATGCTTCGTATGGTGTGTCGATGTATGTTTTAAATAGCAAGAGGGCGAGTCTGTGGGTTACAGACTGGAAAGATTTTGGAACGAGAAAGTAGAAGAAAACACAAATAAATGTTTTTTCTTTTTACAAACATGGTATTTTGTGATACCATTATACAGAAAGGATTACTTTTTTGTAGTAAGGGGGAAAAGATGCGGTTCTTTGTTATTATTCCTTTGATGTTGTGCGCCGTAGCGGCAAATGCGGCTGATGATTTGTCGGCAGCGGTTGGAAATGCGCGTGCCGCATGTGGCGGTATTGGGGGGGCTTTAGACGGTATGAAGACTATGGCTGGTATAAATACCGCGATTACGGGTGTTGGAACGGTTGCTGGTGGTGTTGCGCTGGGGACTGGTATTGCCAAGTCCGGTGTTGATAGTGATATAGAAGATCTAGAAAAACAAATAGAAGAACTTAGACAAAGGCATTCTGATACCCCGATTGAAACGTTAGAGATTGCTGATCCAAGCAAATTGAAACAAGAACAGAAAGAACTTTTGGACGAATACCATGCAATAGCAGACCAGAAAGATATTGAAGAGCAGAAGTCTAAAGAACTTGGAAATTGGCGGACGGGGTCGTTGGCGGCATCATCTGCGACAAATATTGCCGGTGCAGTTATTGCGGGAACAAACCGCGTTGGTGGCGATTTGAAATCAAAAATTAGTGAATGTTTAGAATCTATCAAGACATTGTCCGCGGTTCGTATGCAGGCGCGCATCTCTAATACTGCGACCGAGCCCGAATTGGCGCGTGCCGAAAACATCATTAAAAATTGTGAAAATTGGGCAACCGTTGATATAAACAGCATAAACAACAAATCGGCCGGTGCAGCCGTTTCCAGTGGTGTTGGTGCGGGGCTGGGTATCGCCGGCACAGTGACCAGTGCATCTGCTAATTCACAATCTGTTCGTGATGGTGATGTGGCGCGTGAAAAGAATCTGAATACCGCGGCAAATGTGCTGGCGGGTGGAACAACGGTGGCATCGGGTGTCGCAACCGTATTTAATGCGACACAGATTAACGCGATAAAACGCGCGACAACTGTCGCGGAAGCGTGCGAAAGGGCATTAAAACAATGAAAAAGAATTTATTAGTTGCTTCTGTGGTATTGTTATCAACAGGGATTGCTTTTGCAAAACCGATTGATTTTAACACCATTATAACATGGAACTCTGATGTTATATCCCAAGCTTTGACCAGGGCCGGTTTTTTGGGAACCTCTGGTGCAGCATGGGATGTGCGTGTCACACATGAAAGAATTTTGGATGCGTTGGTGAAAAAACATTCGTTTTCTCTACGTGATGCAACGCAGGTTTGTATGGATAAATGCAATCTGTCGGATTTCTTGAAAAATGGTCGCGGAAAAAGTGGTAAGAAATGCCCTGATTTGTGCAGCGGTTTTGCCGATGCGTTGATTGCGGTAAATAATGAATATGCCCAAACTGGTGGTGTGTCCGCCAATTCTAATGGATTGGTTACGCGTTTTGCAAATAGAACATACAAAGTATATTCCAGAGATAGAAGATATTATGCAATGACTTATTACTGGGACAAAGATTCAATGCCCAAGAAATATGTCAGATTATGTCAACCCGATGCGGAGAATCTTACATACAGCGCCGATACGGTTGTGTTTGAAAGTGCAACCAATAATCCAATAGCATTGCTTCAAGAGGTTGGTGAAGATTGTGCCGCCGGAACAGAACAATTATGCGCCATTGATGAGAAATACGAACGTCTTGATGGCTATGGCTTTTTTGAAATTATATACAAAAATTGCTGTTCCGATGATTGCAGTCCAATAGAATTGATTATCAACGGCAAAAAATAGTGAGTGTTTCCGTCTTTAAATTAAATCCCACGTCTTGGCGTGGGATTTTTATCTGTGTATAAACGGCGTTCCTTGCGAATATTATGGGAATACTACGCGTGTATGATTGCGCAGCAATAATGTGCAGTCGCGTATATCATTGTGTTTGAACAGCCATAAAATAAAGCGTTCCAAGCCCATGCCAAAACCAGATGTTTGAACCAACTGAATATCGCGCATATCAAGGTACCATTGATATCCGGCTTTATCTACGTTGTGATCGTCCAGTGATGTAATTGCATCTTGGGTTGTTAATACGCGTTGACCGCACCCCAATGTTTCGCCAATGCCCGCCAACAAATCGCCTGTCATTGAAAAATCTGTGCCAACTTCGCGTGCTTGATAGAACGGGACAGACTTATACGGCATATGGGTAATCCAAGTAAAGTCACCATATTTATCAATCAAAATGCGTTCCCCATAAGATGTAATTGCATATAAACCGTCGGCAAGTTCCTTGAACGCCTTTGGTTCGTTTGCCAATTCGCGCATGGCTTCATCAAATCTGATTTTGTGGAACGGTCTGTTTAACGCTTTGTCCAAGTGCTCTGTGGTGCCACAAACAGCAACGATTTCATCAGCACATGTTTCTTTTAATCCGCGAATCAAGAACTTTACATAACGTTCCGCCAATGCCATTATATCATCCAGTGTGCCCTTGATTTCGACTTCGGAATGAACGAATTCGTTCAGGTGACGTTCGTTCATATCTTCACCACGAAAAGACGGCATAATATAATATGCGCCATATTCGTTTAAGCGGGTTGCAATTTCCAACGAAAACTGCATTGAATCAGCCAAATACATTTCGTTGTTTTTGATGTTTATTTTTACCGGCAAAGAATCACTGCCAAGACCAAAAGGACTGCTGATGGATCCTGTGGTTATCGGGAAAATAGTCGGGGTAATTTTCTCCGTCTTGTAAAAGTCGTGGGTTAAAGAGAGAATATTTGAAAATACTTTGTTAAGGGCGTGATACCACGGCGTAGTTAACAATTTTTCCAAATGTTGTTCTGGATTTTTCCAAGAAGACACAGGTTCAATCATGGCGACCTCTTTTGGTTATGTTTGGTTTATAAAAAGGGGATAAAAACAGACAAGGAAAAAGCGCATTCCGATAAAATGGGGTGTGCAACATCCACATTATCTAAAGCCTCTTGTCAGTTTGTGTTAGTTTAAAATAAAAAGATGTGATGTCAACGGTTATTTTTCTTGGATATATTTGGACACTTTGCCCAGCGACCATATCAACAAAATTGTCATCAACAACACAGAAACCAGTGTTGTCGCAATGCCAAAATCATCAAGCAAGAACTTTGCCAACATTAAGAATATCGCGCCACAAAGTGTAGATACCATTGCGCGTGTTGATAAAACGGTGCCACGTTCAGTGGATTTTATACTGTGATGAATCAATGTGTTATATTGCAAATTATTCAGCATACGTATTGCTGGAACAACCGCCATTATTCCACAAGCGATATACACCACAATCATGTCGTTCGCATGTATCGCCAATAATCCCAACGCAGCCGCTAACATAATTGCGCCAATGGTAATGATGGATGTGCGGATTTCGCCCAATTTTTCACACACTTTATACGCATATTTTGCAAAGAACACAGCGGACAATTGATTTATACCGAAATAAAATCCGAATAAACTTACTGGAACATGGCTGGTTTCCATAATCGGCTGCATAATCCACAGTAAAACGATTGTGAACGATCCGAATATCGCGGGGAACAAAATAAGGTGGCGCAGTCGCGGTTTTTTCATTGTTTGGTATGTTATGGTCGCCGCATCCACAATCGCGGTTTTATGTTTTACAACACGTTTAATTTCAGATAAATCAGGCAGGAACAACAGCGCAATAATGGCCAGTGTCATAAACAACGCTTCTGTCCAAAGCACATTATCGCCACCGATACGTATGAATAAAAATCCGCCCAACAAAGCCGCAATGAAAGACGCGGCACTGCCGAAAGTCGTAATACTGCCGAATTCCTTTAAAAATTGTTTTTGGGTTTTGTTCCGTTTCATTAAATCGTATGTGTATGCTTCCAATGTACCGGAAAACAATGCGCTGGAAATGCCAAGTAATGCCTCGCCTAACACCAATGTCCAAAAACCATTTGCCATTGCCAATGTCGAATATCCAAATACGGCGAAAATACCACCAGTAATCATAACATATTTACGACTGAAGCAATCGGACAGATAGCCCGATGGAATCTCAAACAAAAATGCCGCTAATCTAAATAAACCCTCAATTAGAAAGAAGTCACCGATCGTGATGTTTTTCTGGGTATAAATCAAAACAATGACGGGAACACTTAACAAGAAATTGCGGCAAAACCATGCCCATCGCAACAGGTTCAATCCAAGCTTTACAGATTTGCTATCATTTTGTTTCATCATGGCACATATGGTATCACATAATAGGAAAGGTTTCCATAACAATGAGTGTTTTGTAATGGTATTTATTGCCGTTTTGTGATACAATTTACAACTAGAGATGAGAAAGTATTCTGTTTACTTTTTGAGTATGTTATTTTTGCTGCCTGCACATGCAGATGTGTTGCCATTGGACAGTGCGTTGCGTGCAACTTATACGGCATGCGTTGGTATTGATGATGATTTATCCGACCTGAAGAAAATGGCGGGTATAAACACTGCGGTGACCGGTGTTGGAACAGCGGTTGGTGCCGGCGCAACGGTTGTTGGTATTGTAAAGGCGAACAAAGACGCAAAAGCAGAAGAGTTAGAACAACTGATAAAAGAATTGCACGATATGGAAGATGGCAAAGAGCCACCAACAGAAACACAAAAGCAAGCGTTCTTGAAAGAGGTTGAAGAGTCGTATGACACGGCGATAAAAGATATAACCACAGCGCAAGCCGAATTAGAAAAACTAAACAAGCAATCTAAATCGTTGGGTAATTGGCGCACTGGATTGATGGCGGGTGGAACGGCAACGAATATAGCGGGTGCAATTATCGCCGGTAATAACAAGGTTGATGCTGACTTACAAACCCAAATAGATTCATGCAGAACCGCGGTGCATGAATTAAGAAGTTCGATAATGCAGGCGCGTATGAATGGCGAAGATGTTAGTGAAGCAGAAGAAATTGCATCTGCTTGTGGTGAATATGATTATGTTGATGTATCACCAATTAACAAACGTGGCAAGGGTGCAATGGTGTCATCTATTGTTGGCGCGACAACCGGCGTGGCTGGAACGGTGACATCTGCGATGGCAAACACAGACGCGACAAGGAACGATAATACAGATGCCGGTAAACAGAAAGAAAAGAATCTGAACACAGCTTCAAACATATTGGCGGGTGCAACAACGGCCGCATCTGCGACGGCAACGGTATTTAATGCGACCCAGATTAGCGCGATAAAGAAAGTGGCAACGGTTGCTGAAAAATGTACGGGGGTTCTGAAATGAAAAGACTAACCTGTGCATTATTATCGGTATTGCTGATTACGCCATGTATGGCGAATGTGCACATAGATGCGGATACGGTTGTGGCGACGATTGGCGAATACTTTCCAGACAAGCAGACGGAATGCATGCGTGAATATAATGCCCAGGTAAAAGCGTCGGATGGTGCGGGGATATCTGCACAAAAGATATGGAATGTATGTGCGACTGGGGGGCTGGACATACAAAAGCCAGCTGACAAGAAAAGGTGTTTAGAGTTTGTAAATAAACTTGTTACGCAAGGGACGATAAAGTTTTATGAAACCTGTGGCAAAGATAGTGGTGTGGAAGGCGCGGTATGCGTGAAGGACTTCAAGGCATTGACAGTTAATATGCAACAGGCGCAAGGGTTATCGAAATTATACGCCCGTAATAAGAAACTGGATGCAGATGTGCAATGCCGGACACGTGTGCGTGTTGAAACCCAAACGACACATACAATCAATACGCATGCCATGGGAATGTCATCAACAACAAACATTCCATATGTGCAGTGCACATCAAAGAACAAAAACCTGTTTTACGAGTTCCAGTTTAACAATGTTGATGGGAATATTGATGCGACGAACCACAGGAACTTTAAACTTGGGATATGCAAGGTATTTGGTTCTGAATACACCCAAAAAGACATGTATGGGTATAAATGGGATATCTGTTCGGATGTAAAAGACGAAGAAACCTGTGGCAAGATAGATGAGGTTGTTCGTGCTGGGAATGTTGGGTATGTGGCTTCGTGGGGACCTGCGGGGTATAAGTTAAGTGATCGTGGTTATCAAATTACATCCACATATTTACCATACTGTGTATTATCCGAAGATGTTATAAAAGATGCAGATGGCAGATTGGTGATTGAACGGACGGCATATGGTCTGGATGGTCGAGTATTTTTGAATGCTGGCATACAACGCAAGGGATCAAAAGAGATAAAGCAACAGATACAAACGTATGTAGAGAATCAAATTGGAAAAGAGAATGTAAAAACGTTCAGTTGTGAAGATACGTATCACACAGTAAAACTTGCTGGGCGCAGTGGCAAAGACGATATGTTGCGGTGCACAGTTAACGGCAAGATAGTAGAGTTCTTCTTTGATGACCTGTCAGAAGCATGGCACACATACAACAAATCTGGTCGTGAAGCCATGAATTGCATAACATGGGGCGGAACATTTACAGGGCAGAAGTGCGTGGGATTAAACGAACAAATGTGCAATATGGTGCGTAATGCGACCGCTGAATCATGCCCAGAATGTAAAGAAATAAAATGGGATTCTTTGCGGGGGCTGTGCGAATTACCGTCAAGTGTGGATGCAACCAATTTAAGACGCGGATTGAATTATAGTGCAATCGTTGGCGGTGCTGTTGTTGGCGTTGTTGTGACGGTTGGGACACTGGGGGCGGCTTCGGCTGGTACAGTTATTGTGTTGGCGGGTTTAGGGATCGAGACGCTTGGGTCTGCAATAGAATTAAAAGCACAACGTGATATTTACAAAACTGCGGACGAATTTTTTGAGAACTCTGCATATTGTAACGATAAATACTGTGCAGAGTATTTGATAATGGATTACCTGAAAACAATGGCGAACCAGCAAAACGATCTGTCAGAGGCGGAATTGAACGCTGTGGATTCGGAATTGGCAAGATTGGCGGAATTAGTGCCAGATGATTCTGAACTTTATAACATTTTTATAAATGGGTTTGATTTGGAAAGCAATGAAACGGGCGAATGGACGGATGCGCAAATTTGGCGCGCCGTTGGTATTGGTATGCAATCTGTTTCTGTATTAACCGGAATCGGTCGGTGGGTTGTTTCAAAATCACCGTTATTACAAAAGGGACTGCAAAAGACTTCATTGGTATTCAGCAAACGTTTACGTAAAGCCGCCCAAGTGGCACGTGCCAATTTTGTCGATTATGATAAATTGGATGATGTTGGCAAAGAATGGTATGCGCTGTGGAAACGGTATGCACCAAACAACCAAACGTTTGACGAGTTCAAAGCCATGACAAATGGTGATTTGAATGAAATGAAACGTATGGCACAGGGTTGGGGTGATGCGGCAAAGGGAACGGTTTATTCCACATATGATCCAGAGTTTGCGAGACTAGCCAAAGCGCAAGGAAATTCAAGAAGTTGGTTTAACGCAGAAGTTGAAATAAGACTGCAACGTTTTATGGATAATGGTGGAACAGTAGATGACTTTTTTCAATCTGCTGAATATGATGAGTTGTTAGCAGAATACATGCAAAAAATAAAAAGTTTTAAAAATATACAGTGGAGAATTGCTGATGAATTCCAATTAAAGAATCTTGACAATGTTGTTGCGGAACGTGTAAAGATCTTTGATGATGTTATGGCCAGTAATCCCGATCTTCAGGCGAAATTGGAGCGGGGTGTTTGGCGCAGGTTAAGTAATGAAGAACGGACAGATGTTGCCCAACGAATAGTAGATGAATATGCGGCACGAATTGGTGCGCCATCAACAAAGGTTATCATTACAAAAGCGAGCGTTTGGAAGGGTGGAGAAGCTAATTTTGACGGAATAGTGCTTAATCAGTTGTATGTTAATGAAAGTCTTATAAAATCTATACTTACGCACGAATATGGACATGTCGTTGATCTTGTGGCACCTAACTTAGGGGCTTTGGGTGAACAATATGCGCAATTGGGGCGAAAGGTATATAACAGTTCTATGATTGACGGCTATCGGGTGGCGCTTACTGAACAAAGTTCTTTTGCAATTGGAAATGCAACGGATGCGGGTGGTTTTTTGGCGGATGACGTTGCTGCCGTAGTTTTATCTGGCGGTGGTGAAATGCTTATCTGGTTCGGTGCTGCAGTTACAGACGATTAAAACAATCAATTCGTTTCCCTGTTTGTGATTCTTTATGGGATTTTTATTATCTTGCACGGGGGCATTTGCAGTGCTATGATTTCACATGTAAGCCAAAAGGATAAAGTTATGTTATTAAAAGGCAAAAAGATACTTATTACCGGCGTCGCAAATGATATGTCTATGGCGTGGGCAATCGCGCGTCGTGCGCATGAAAATGGTGCAGAAATTGCCATGCCGTATGCTATGCCAAATTTGGAAAAGCGGGTGCGTCCGTTGGCGGAATCTATTGACGCAAAATTCGTTATGGAATGCAATGTCCAAAACGATGAACAAATGGATGCGCTGTTTGCTAAAATCAAACGCGAATGGGGATATTTGGATGGCGTTCTGCACGCGATTGCGTTTTCGGACAAGAATGAGTTAAAGGGTCGCTATGCCGATACCACGCGCGACAATTTCAAAAACACGATGGACATTTCCGTTTATTCGTTGGTTGACTTGACACGTCGTGCGGCACCCTTGATGAAAAAGGGTGGGTCTGTGATTGCGCTTACATACTATGGCGGGGAAAAGTCCGTTCCGAATTACAATGTAATGGGTGTGGCGAAATCTGCGCTGGAAAGTTCTGTGCGTTATTTGGCGGCGGATCTGGGGCGCGATAAAATTCGTGTAAATGCGATTTCCGCGGGTCCGATTTTAACACTGGCGTCAAGCGGTGTTGGTGGTATGAAGGGGCTGTTGCGCCTTAACGCAGAACAAACGCCACTGCGTCGTAATATGACGTTGGATGATGTTTCGGGCGCGGCACTGTATTTGTTCAGTGATTTGGCATCTGGTGTCACTGGTGAAACACACCATGTCGATTGTGGGTATAATTCAACCGGCATGATTCCAAGCGAACTGAAAGAAATATTATTGAAACAGTTGGATTCAGATAAATAACCAATGGCGAAAGAACCGGATCTTTTTATATTGGCGGAACATGCGGACTTGATGAAAAAACTGTCTGCGTGGGATATTGCGTATCACCAAAAGGATAGCCCCATTGTTGATGATGCGACATATGATGCGGCGAAAAAGCGCGCGCTGGAAATAGAAGAAATGTATCCATCACTGGCGGCGGACGGGGCTTCAACGCATGTCGGTGCGGCGGTGTCTGATAAGTTTAAATCGTTCGCGCATACTGTGCCAATGTTGTCTATTTCAGATGTGTTTAATTCGGGTGAGGTTGCCGATTGGTTTGAAAAACTGCCCAGCAAAGATTTATTCATTGAATTAAAAGTTGATGGTGTTTCATACGAAGCGCGCTATGAACATGGTGTTTTGGTGCGTGGACTTACGCGGGGCAGTGGCGTTGCCGGCGAAGATATTACGGCGAACCTGCTGACTATACCCGATATACCGAAAAAGTTGTCGGGCGATTTTCCCGATGTGATAGAGGTACGCGGCGAAGTATATATGTTGCGTGATGACTTTATCGCACTGAACGAAATCGCGGCGGCACATGGGGACAAGGTTTTTGCCAATCCGCGTAATGCGGCGGCGGGCTCTCTGCGGCAACTGGACGCGCGGGTCACGGCATCACGTCGGTTGTCTGCGTTTGGTTATACCTATGGCGAATTGTCGGCGCGGACATGGAAAACGCAGAGCGAATATTTCGATAAACTGGAATCGTGGGGTTTTCGGACGACGCGTAAATGGGCGCACCACGCGCACACTATGGCGGAAATAGATGATGTTTATAACGAAATTATGATGAAACGCGCCGACATTCCGTTTGATATTGATGGTCTTGTTATCAAGGTTGATGATGTCGCGACCCAAGAAAAAATGGGTGCGCGTGCCAACAGTCCGCGATGGGAAGTGGCATATAAGTTCCCCGCTCAACGCGCGATAACACTGTTGCGCGATATTACGGTCCAGGTTGGGCGTACCGGCGTTTTAACACCGGTGGCGGAATTGGAACCGATAAACATTGGTGGTGTGGTTGTGTCGCGTGCGACATTACATAATGCGGATGAAATAGGGCGCCTTGGTGTTCATATTGGCGACATGGTGACCGTTCAGCGCGCGGGCGACGTTATTCCGCAAATTGTTGGCGTGGCCAGTCGTGGCGAAAATACAGTTCCGTATGTCTTCCCCGATAAATGCCCCGTTTGTGGTGGCGCGGTCGTGCGGGAATCGGGCGCAGTCGCATGGCGTTGTGTAAATACTTTGGCTTGTCCAGCACAACGTATTGGCGAATTAGAGCACTTTGTTTCGCGCAAGGGGTTTGATATTGACGGTTTGGGAACCAAGCAACTGGAATTATTCATTTCGCGTGGTTGGATTGAAACGCCGGCGGACATATTTACATTGATTGCGCGTCATGGCGACGAAATTCGCCGTCTGGATGGGTTTGGTAATAAATCCGTAGAGAATCTTAACAAAGCGATTGAAAACACGCGTACGGTCGAATTACACCGCTTCTTGTTCGCAATTGGTATTCCCGAAATCGGTGAAGTGACCGCAAAGATTTTGGCGCGTGCGTTTGGAACACTTGACGCGTTGCGTGATGCGCCGGCATGGAAACTGAAAACCATTGACGGTATTGGTGATGTTATGGCGGACGAAATCGTATCGTTCTTTGCCGACGAACACAATACACGCGTGTTGGATGCGTTGCTGGCCCAGGTGACGATAAAGGGTGGCGTTGCGAAAATTGCGACCGATACACCGGTATCAAACAAGAAAATTGTTTTGACTGGCACACTGACCAATTACACACGTGACGAAGCAAAAGAGATTTTGGAACGCATGGGTGCAACTGTGTCGGGGTCGGTATCTGCAAAAACAGATATTGTTCTGGCGGGGGCTGAGGCAGGCAGTAAGTTAGCCAAAGCAACCGAACTTGGCATCACGATTTGGGATGAAAGCGATTTTGAGAAACTAATCCAATCTCAGAAATAAAATACTTTATCTGTCGTCTCGGCCGTTTCTAAGATTTTTATTTTTTCTGCGACTTTTTTCAATTATCGCATTCATGGTTTTGATAGATTCTAGTTCTTCTTGACTTATTATATCAATTACTTCATATGGTCGGTCTTTGATGCTGGGCAGTACATGAAAAACATTTTGACCTATTTTAACGGGTTGCTGCAGCATTCGTTGGAAATCGCCTTTTACAGATCTGCAACGTGGTTCAAAAATATGATATTGTCCATCAGACATTTTAACCGCTGGAACGACATGTCCGTCATTGCTTTTTCCTGCATTCAAACATTCAACGTCTGTTGTTATAATCGCTTTTAAGTCCAGCCCTTTATTGCGTGCAGCATAAAGAAAAACCTTAGTCATGCCTGTGCAAGACATAAAATCGCCAAGTTTTTGTTCATATATTTCTTTGCCAGATATACTGAAACGCCCATCTTCAGCGGATACTCCTCGTTCTCTTATCAATTGCATTCCAAGATTGGCTTTTTGCATCGGTGACAAATGACGAAAAATTCCATTTTTCTCATCATGAATATCGTCTAATACTTCTTGTAAAGATTTTAATATTTGTGCGTCTGTCATTAGCAACCTTAGACCAGATGTTTTTAAAACTGTGTTTCAAATGATAACAAGAAACGGCGTTCGCGGTCGTATTTGTTCATCTTTAATGGCCAGCCCCAACTGAAGTTCATTGGTCCCATTGGGGTGTTCCAATAAACACCGAAACCCGCCGATGTGCGCCAATCAGAATCAATCAAGTTATCACGCCCCGCAAATGTGTCTTCTTCGTGTGGTGGTTTGCCCAAAATACCATAGTCCATGAATATGAACCCTTTGACCTGATATTCATCAGGGATAAATACAGGGAAGTTTAATTGGGTTGAACCATTGACTTTCCATAAACCACCCAACGCATAAGAGCGGTAATACCAGTTGCGTGAACCAACACCGGCAATATCAAACCCGCGCAAACTTTCGCCACCAAGGAAGTAGCGATAAACACGTGATATATAGTCATCTTTGGCCAATGGTTGCAAATAACCGAAATCCAAAGAAGTCTTTAATTGCCAGCGGTCGTCCAAGAACTTTACCATGGCGGTAAAGTCGCCGGAATAGCGCATATATGTTTCCGTTCCGCCAAATCCAGTATATGCGATACCCAGATTACCAACGATACCAGTGTGGGTATTCTGTTGGAAATTGGTGTTCAGGTTATAGTATTTGAAATTAGTTCCCAACGTGTAAAGTTGCGCATCACGCCAACCGCCAATCTGTAAATCATAGTTTTGGTCAAATGCCGCGGACAAACGCACCGTTTGCGACCAGTGATCCGTCAGTTTCCAACCCATACGTCCGGCGATTGTCAAACTGTCGCGGTCATACCCAAACGAACCCAATGATGAATAGTTATACATGGTGTATGAAATATCGAACCCTGCGGACAACTGGCGATTAAACAAGAACGGTTCGGTAAAACTGAATAACGCTTGTTTCTGATATTGTGCGATGGAACCACGCAATTGAACAATCTGACCGCGTCCCATAAAGTTGCTTTCGGTAATACCAGCATCAACCATGAAACCGTTAATGTTGGACCAACCAAAACCACCCGACAGTTCACCAGTCGGTTGTTCTTCTAACTTAATATCCAGATTCATCATGTTGGCATCCGCCACGCGTGACGGCACCATTTGCACATCTTTGAAATAACGTGTCCGCATAAGGTTTTGACGACCTTCCTCTATCGTCTGTAATGAGAATGGGTCGCCTTCGCGCATAGGCAACATTTGTTCAATTACGGAATCAAAGGTGCGAACATTACCCAAAATGTTAATAGTGTTCAGGTAAATACGATTTGTTTTTTGAATGCGGTATGTAATGTCAACGGTGTGATCCGCTTCGTTTTTAGTTGGCACCGGTTCAACATTGATAAAGGCATAGCCATAATCCGCGACCGCGCCACGCAGGGCAGAGATTGTTTCTTCGACCGCACTGGCATTATAGGTGTCGCGCTTGTCTGTCTTTAAAACTTTTTTCAAC
>JAGCOQ010000085.1 GCA_017642625.1 Alphaproteobacteria bacterium
GTGAATTTAAATCGTCTTTAATGGACTTTTGTATCGGACCAGCCGCACTGCATGCTGCCAATGTTGCCAAAGCCAAGATAGATATAATCGGTTTCATTATTTTTCCTCCTTTTTGAATATCAAAGATGTGTTTATGCCACCAAAGGCGAAGTTGTTATTCATTACAAAACTGGTGTCAATGTTGCGGCCGGTGTCCATTATGTAATCCAGTGCGCCACAGCGTTCGTCCACCGTATGCAGATTCAGTGTCGGTGCGAACCAACCGCTGTTCATCATTTGAATTGACCAGATAGATTCCAATGCACCGCATGCGCCCAGCGTATGTCCGACATAACTTTTCAAACTGCTGGCGGGAACCTTGTCGCCGAAAACGCGATTTGTTGCGGTGGATTCCGCAATATCGCCAAATGTTGTTCCGGTTCCATGCAAGCATACATAGCCTATATCGGCGGGCGTCAGATTTGCCGATTCCAGCGACAATTCCAAACAGTGCGCGATTGTGTCTGGGTTTGGCTGGGTAATATGTGTGCCGTCTGTATTCGTGCCAAAGCCGACAATTTCCGCATAGATTTTTGCGCCACGCGCGATTGCGTGTTCGCGTTCTTCCAATATCAATGTTCCGGCGCCACAACCGATAACCAAGCCGTCCCTGTCCCTGTCAAACGGTGATGGCGTTTTGTCGGGCGTGTCGTTTTTCGTGCTGGTCGCATACAGGGTATCGAACACAGCCACCTGGGTCGCATCCAATTCTTCGGCACCGCCGGCAATCATTATATCTTGCGCGCCCGATTTTATGTTTTCATAGGCATAGCCGATCGATAAACTGCCGGATGTGCAGGCGGTTCCACTGGGGATTAATCGTCCCGTTGTCTTGAAATACAGCGATATATTGACCGCCGTCGTCTGCGACATAATCTTGATATATGATGATGAAGTAAGGTTTCCAATGTCATTTGTTTTTAAAATGGAAACGAAATCCGCCATGGGCTCAACCGAGCCAAACGAAGAACCATATGCAACACCAGTGCGTCCATTTGTGATTTCAGGACTGCCCAGCAACCCCGCATCACGCAACGCGTTTTCCGCAGAATACACCGCCATAACCGATACCGGTCCCATTGTCCGCAAAACCTTGCGCGTAAAGTGTTCTGGGACGGTGAAATCAGCCGGTGCCGACAAGTGCGAATTCAGCCCGCGTATCGCCGTCAAATTGTCCATTTCACGAACTGTGTTTTTATAGACATGCAAACGATTGAACGCGGAATCCAAGTCATTGCCCAGCGCACTGACCAGACCCATACCTGTAATAACAACTATTCTTGTCATATTAAATCAGTCCCCCATTTACAGATATAACCTGACGTGTGATATACGCAGCATCATCAGACATCAAGTATGCAACCAAACTTGCCACCTCTTCTGGTTTGCCGGCACGACGCATTGGCACCATTTGTTCAACAATATCGGTTGGCAAATCCGCCGTCATATCAGTTTCTATTACCCCAGGGGCGATACAGTTCACCGCTATATTGCGACGCGCCAATTCAATCGCCAGCGATTTACATGCGCCAATAATTCCCGCCTTGGACGCGGCATAATTTGCCTGACCACGATTACCAATAACACCCGACACCGACGACAACGCGACAATTCGCCCACCCTTGCGTGCCGAAATCATGGGCATAACGGTGGCGTGCAAAACATTATACAGTCCGTCCAAATTTGTGTGTACAACTTGGTCCCATGCGTCACCCTCAATCGCGGGGAACGGTGCATCTTTATTTATTCCAGCATTACAGATAACACCCCAGTATGCGCCGTTTGCCGCAATATCCGCATTTATGACTTCGGATGTTTGTTCGCGATTTGATATGTCAAAGGACAACAATCTGGCATTTACACCAAACGATTTTACCGATTCCAATGTTTCTTGGGCGGCCTTTTTATTAGAATTGTAATGCAAAACCAAATCATATCCTGCGCGTGCCAAATATATGGCGATTGAACGACCGATACCGCGACTGGCGCCCGTTATAAGTATTGTTTTATTCATTGTTGCTCTCCATAAACTTGGTTATATCGTCTGGTCGAAAGGCGTTTAAAGTGCCATCCGCGATTATGTTATCATCTTCATCAACAACCCGGCAATCAAAAGACGCAATATTGTTGTCGAAAAACATAGATTTTACATGCACGAAATAAGAATGCCCCACCAGATACACCGGCTTATACACAGATATTTTACGCGAACCCAAAACGAAACCGACCGCGGGGGTGGCGTTTGGATTATCATGCAAATCGTTCAGCCCAACACAGCACCCAACACTTTGCGCCATAAACTCTAGCGACGCGCAAGACGGAATACCGCCCAGATTTTTATCATACATTAAATCTGTTTCGCGGACATCAACACGCGCAACTAATTCTTGATTTTCATAATCAAACTTTTCCACGTCTGACAAGAATATCATTGGCGCGCGTTGTGGTATAATTTTTGTTAAATCATAATTGCTCATCTTACCGTCCAATTATTATGCTTGCGTTGCTGCCACCGAAAGCAAAGGCATTACACAATATCCTGTTCACATTTTGTTGCGATTCCGTCGTGGCCAGATTTATCTTTGCACAATCGGTGGCATATTCGCCATCAAAAATATGTGGTATCACAAATTGATGTTTTATCATTAACCAAGACAGTGCCGCACTTATCGCGCCCGCCGCCCCCAGCGTATGACCAGTCAACGGTTTGGTTGATGCGCATAGTGTATTTTCACCAAACACCGCGTTTATCGCCAAAGATTCCATTGCGTCATTGGCAACGGTTCCGGTTCCATGCATATTTATGAAATCTATTTTATCAGGGGTCAATCCTGCGTTATCCAGTGCCATACGCATTGCGGAAATTGCCCCCGCCCCAGATGGATCTGGACTGGTTAAATGGTATGCATCGGAACTTTCGCCCACGCCCAACAATTTTATCCCGTCGGTTCCGCGGGTCATTATGAAAAGTGCAGCCCCTTCGCCAAGATTTATTCCTTCGCGATTTTGCGACATTGGGTTTGTGTGTTTATAACTAAGTGCCGATAATGCATCAAATCCGTTCAGCGCGAAATCACAACGCGCATCAACACCACCGACCAGCACCGCATCACATATATCTTGGTCAATCAAATCCATTGCGTCTTGAAAAACCTTGGCACTGGATGAACACGCCGTTGACACAGTGTATGCCGGACCGGTAAAGCCCGTTTTTTCACGCAGGAATGCCGTCGGCGAATATAATTCTATTTCAGACAATGAAAAATCCGCCGGCAATTTGCCCGTTTCCAACGCTTTATTTATATGCTGTTGCGCTTCGTGAATACCGGTATTGCTGGCACCGATAACCATGCCAATTCGATTCAATTCATAATCTGATTTTAATTTAGATATGGCGGTTTCAATTTGTTTCAGCGCGGCAAGTAATAAATCA
>JAGCOQ010000086.1 GCA_017642625.1 Alphaproteobacteria bacterium
GCCAGATATGGATGCGGTGCGTAAAAACTTCCGTCCAGAGTTTATAAACCGTATTGATGAAATTGTGTTCTTTAATGCGCTGGGGCGTGATGTTATGGCGAACATTGTTAAAATCCAGATTCATAATTTGGAAAAACGCCTTGCGGAACGTCGCATAACATTAAATGTCAGTGATAATGCGATTAAGTGGTTGGCGGACAACGGATATGATTCTGTGTTCGGCGCGCGCCCATTGAAACGTCTGATTATGTCGGCGGTCGAAGACAAGATTGCTGATTTAATTCTGACTGGTGCGGTTGTCGATGGTGGCACAGTGTTCGTTGATACGCATGGTAAAGAATTAACGGTTAAATAAGAACGGGGCAAACGCCCCGTTTTTATTTCGTTCTGTTGTGCGACAAACGATACACAGCCAAAACAAAGTCGCGGACGGTTCTTACTTCCAGACCGTTTTGGTATGCCAACTTGATGTCATATGTTCTTTCAATATCTCGCAAAAATCCGTTGAACCCAACGAAATGACGTGTTGGTGGATTGCCGTACAGAGTAAGATCTTTCCATTGTGAATCCAAATAGAGTGGTGTTTTAATCTTGAATGTTGGTGCGATAGCCTTGATATATTTAAATGTTCCGACAAGTGATTTATCTGGGCCGGCTTTTGTTATCACTGGTTTTTTAAACTTTGGTGAGCAGCATTCTAAAATCGTGACAATGTCACCAACAGTTTTAATAGTGCAGTCATAGAGAATGAAGAAGCAGTTGTTTTCTTTTCCTATTGTTTTTAGAAATTGCCACAAACCTTCGACATTGTTTGGTTCGGATAATAGACCCAGGAAAGTGTCCGCGTCAAATGGTGTGACAAGATTATATTGCGTGGCAAGTTTATTCAAATACTCAAGTATCTGTGATTCAGAAGAAGTTTCTTGTGCCATATATACCCCTATATAATTATATATGGATTATTGCAACAATTTAATATTTGTCAATATGTATTATAGGGTGTGTGACAATTTATGCACAGCAATAACCAAGTCACGAACAGTTTCAATTTGTAAATCTTTGCGATGTTCCATTCGTATTCCAAAATGCTTTTGAATATCGCATAAAAAATTCGCAATTAAATCAAACTTAAAGCTGCCTGGTTTAATCGGATAAACTTCGGACATATATGCGTTTAGACGGACCGGTTTTCTGAATTCATATTTTGGCGCAATCGATTTTATATAATCTAATGTTTGAACAAACGAATAATTATGTTTCATATGTACCTTTTTATTTTGAGTCTTCTGTTTTTTTGCTTTTCGATTTAAATTGAATATCGCGCAGTTTCTTGTATTCGCCACCCAATGCACACAGTTCCGCGTCGGTTCCTTGTTCCACAATTTGACCATCTTTGATAACGCAAATCATGTCGGCATCCAAAATCGTGGACAAACGGTGCGCGATAACGAATGTTGTGCGTCCCTTCATCAAATCTGCCAACGCCGCTTGAATCAATTTCTCGCTTTGCGTATCAAGCGCAGATGTCGCTTCGTCCAGCAACAGAATAGGGGCATTTTTCAATATCGCGCGTGCAATCGCGACACGTTGTTTTTGACCGCCCGACAACAAACCGCCACCTTCACCAACAGATGAATTATATCCATCTGGGAAATCCATAATAAAGTCATGGGCGTTTGCCGCACGTGCCGCCGCGACCACTTCTTCGTGTGTGGCATCTGGACGGCCATATTTAATATTTGCCTCTATCGTGTCATTAAACAAGAACACATCTTGGGATACTTCGGAAATACTTTTACGCAAAGACTTTAATGTATAATTTTTAATGTCTGTGCGGTTGATTGCGATTTTTCCAGATTGCGGATCATAAAAACGTTGCAACAGATTAAACATAGTTGTCTTTCCACCGCCCGATTCGCCAACCAGCGCACATACTGTGCCGGCGGGAACATGAAAATCAACGTCGCGCAATACGGGTTCGCCTGGGTTGTATTCAAACGACACATGGTCAAAATCAACCGACAAAGATTTAGATGTTAATTCGCGTGCGTTCCTGGAATCGCGGATGTCGGGTTTGCTGTCCAAGAAATCAAACAATATTTCCGCCGCCAAAATACCATGTTGCATAGATTCACCGGTGCCGGTAATACTTTTCGCCGGTTTATATGCCGCGGTCAATGCCAACAAGAACGCCGTAAAATCACCGGTTGTGATTGCGCCACTGGTAATAAAGTGGCCACCCATAATCATTGCGATACACAGACCAATGGAAATCATAAACTCCATCAATGGTGAACGCATTGCGCCGGCCTGGGTGTTTTTATAAGAATTTGTGTTTGATTTATCCAAAACAGTTGAAAAGTTTTTCAATTCGCGTTCTTCGGTGGCAAAAGATTGAATTGTTTTTATGCCACGCAGGGTTTGATTCAAACATTGTGAAACTTCGTTTGCGATTTTAAATCCGCGACGCGACAATTTGCGTTTGCGGCGCATAATCAGTGCCATTGGCAACAATAACGCTGGCACCAAGAATAACAACACGACGCACATTTGTGGCGCATAGTAAATCATCAAAGCGACCGTCATAACAAGTGTGGCGGCATTTTGCACAAACTTTACAACCGCGCTGGTCACAAGTGATAACACCGCGCTGGCTTGGACAGAGAAGTAATTCAAGTTCTTGCCAAATCCATCGCCATAAAAGCGCGCCAGATTCATATGAATCATATGATTATAAATACGCTTTTCCAAACGCGCGTATGCGATTAATCCGCCCTTGGACATAATCAATGATTTAGAATAGGTGAATATACCCTTGACTGCGTATGCAATAATTATCTGCATGCCCAGAAAGTATATGGCCGCCATGGACTTTTCAATAAACGCTTTATCGACCACTTGCTGAACCAAAGTAATCGTATATGCTTCGGCAGATGCGGCAAAGATAGTTGCGATAACGCCGGCAATTAACCACTTTAATTGTGGAACGCCGATTTCGCGCCACACGCGCCAATACAGCGACCATTTTACGCGTTCTGAATCGGCATCATTTTTGTCGCCAAAAATTATCTTTGCTATTTTTTCTTTTAATTTAGCCATTGTTTTTTCCTTTATGACCAGCGTTTATGCAACCATAAATATTCGTCTGGTTTTTTCCGAATGACGCGTTCCATTGCTTCATTCACCTTTTTCATGCCGTTGATTTCGTCGGCATTACTGTCGTCGGTGTGTGGCATGTCAACGAATTCGTCAAACGCCAATATGTGATAAGCCCCATGTGTGCGTTCAACATGTCCGATTAAAACCGGTAAATTAAACTTTCGCGCCAGTTGTGCCAACCCCGTTGATGTCTTTGCCGGAACGCCCATAAAGTCAATGTATGGCGCACCGTGGAAACGTTGATCGGAATTGATATTTAACACTTCGCCATTACGCAGGGCGCGCACCATTGGGATTGCGTTTCCAACCGGCAGAAAATGCGTCTCGCGGACATAGCCGTATCCATAATTACGCAACAACAGGTCGTTTGTAAGCGGATTATTTGCCTGTTTATATGTGACACCGACAATTCGCCCACTGTTCACGAAGCCCAATGCCATCAATCCCATATAGCCATAATGAGGCATAGCCAATATGAATTGCGGGTATTTAAACAGCATATCGTGATTACGGAAAGTCACATATTTTTCCATCTTGCGACGATATGTTGAAAACTTTAACCCTTCGGTAAAGACGCGCCCCCAGTTGTTCCATACGCGCTTCATAAATTCGCGGTTGGCGCATTCAGGCATTGTCTTTTTAAGATTATCATACATGGCCTTTTGACGCTTTTTCACCAATGGACCAAATGTTTGCAGTATTGCGCCACCAATCCACGACAACGCGGGCAGGGGCACGAAATACAGCAATGTGTTCATAATCTGATACCCGAACAATTCGCGTGGATGTTTCCACCAGCGTTTGATGAATTTGCGCGGTTTTTCAACCTCTATCACACTCCATGGGCGCAGTGCAGCAACAACCGCAAACGCGGCGTAAATGACCGCGACCGGCAACAAATATACGGAATCTATGCGGAAAATCGCAGTAATAATAACGAACAAAATAAACACAGGCGTAAGAACTGCGGACGACTTTAATCCCTTGGCCACGCAAATCCATGCGCATGCGAATAAAAACAGTGTTATCATCAATAACCCTTTGAATCCCCAAAATCTTAGCCCAACGGGGCAATAAAATCAAGCAACAAAATATTTGACATTTATGCGAAATAAATATAAGATATGTGGGCTTTCAAAGAGTTTTGGGGTTGTAGCTCAGTTGGTAGAGCACCTGCTTTGCAAGCAGGGGGTCGTCAGTTCGAGTCTGATCAGCTCCACCAAAACAATATATAATAAAGATACAAGTTCGCCAAAGGGGGTGAATTATATATGGTAAAAGTTCTGGTTCGCGACAATAATGTTGAACAGGCATTGCGTGTTGCAAAACGTAAATCGCAAAAAGAGGGTCTGTACCGCGAAATGAAAGAACGTCAGCGTTATGAAAAACCAACAACAAAACGCAAACGTTTAAAAGAAGAAGCCGTTCGCAACGAAAAGAAACGTCAATCAAAACAGCGTATGGTTTTCGGATTCTAATTTCCACCGCCCAATCGGGCGGTTTTTTATTTTTGTTTTCACTGTTTTATGATATAATCAGAAGAAATAGGGGGAAAATAAAATGGCAACAACAAAAAAATCAGTTAAAAAAGTTAGCAGGACAGTTATTGTCAAAAAAGAGATGGCTGCACCATGTATGTGTGGCTGTTGCGAAAATGACAGTGTGAAATACACAAGCATTTGGGCGGCATGGCGTGCATTTTGGCGTCGTGGCTTTTACGAATGGGCGGGAACATCATCACGTTCAGAATATTGGTTGGCGTGGGTCGGCAATCTGTTGGTGATGTTGATTGGTGCGCTGATTATGGTGGTGCTGGGCTCGGTAGAGGTCGCATTCTTTGGTCGTACTGGATTTTTGGCATGGATTATGGGATCGGCATTGGTGCTGTATGTGATTGCGGCGATAATACCGGCAATTTCCATGATGACCCGTCGTATGCATGACGCAGGTCTGTCGGCGTGGATGTGGTTAATCTATATAATCAGTGCCTTGCCGGCATATGTTGGAAACGAATGGGTATATGGACCGGGGGCTGGTTTGATTGTCGCATTATTGCCGACACAAAATCATGGCAATCGTTTTCACAAGAATAACAAATAAGAAATATTGAAATTAAGAAATATTGAAATAAAAACACCGCCCAATCGGGCGGTTGTTTTTATTTATGTGATTCTGTGTATTTTTTGTAATTGACATATACACAAAAATCGTTTTATGATAGTGCGTGTAGAGGGGTGTCTAGTCTAAAAGACCAGTTTAGATGGATCTTCATAGGAAAGGAAAAAGGGATGAAATTCAAATCATTTTTTAATGTAGTTACAGTTTGTGCCTTGTCGATGTTTGTGTCGACAACGGCTCGTGCGGTTCAATGTGAGGAGTCGCCATCGGGACCTTATCCATACGCCAATGAATTGGCCAATCATAATTATTGTAACACTGGCACCACAGAAACTTCGCGGTACTATCAGCTGCAGAATGGTGATTATATTAAGGCCACAAGCTGTACTTCGTGCACAAGTGGGGCGACACTTACCCTTGTGAAGTATCAAATAAATCCGTATGATGGTGGAGTGTGTGAGATATGGTATGAAGAATGCCAGTGCCCGGATTGTACAAATTGTACATCTACTGATTGGTCAGACTATAGTACCTCGCACCAAAGCAGAACCGTAAAAACATGTGACTGTGGAACCTGTAATAGCACAACCGAATATCGTTGTAGAGATGATTATTATGGATCACCAACAGGACCATCGTCGGGCTGCACAAAATGTGACACGCTTTACGGTGTCCAATCAAGGTCAACGGCGGGCAATAATAGTTATCACTCTAAATGTTGCTTCACTAGTGATGTTAGTATACCTGACACTGTGGGAAGCTTTCATTTCACAAACGGCTGTTGCTGGGAACCGGATGGTTTTGAACCCATTGGATAAATACTGTTCGGGGGCATCATAAGTGGTTTAAGTTATAAACATGTTGTCCGGTTTGATGATGTAGATCCCGAGAGGAGGATAAAATGAAATTCAGATTATTTTTTAATGTGGTTACAGTTTGTGCCTTGGTGATGCTTGTGTCAACAAATGCTCGCGCAGTCTTGTGTGAGACGGAACCAGCGGGAAGTTACCCATACGCCACGGAATTGGTCGATCATAATTATTGTAACTATGGCACCTCTTCGCGGTACTATCGGCTGCAGAGTGGTGAGTATGTTAAGGTTACAGACTGTACTTCGTGCACAAGTGGGGCGGAACTTAACACTGTGAGGTATACAACAAATCCGTATGGCGGGGGACAGTGTGACATATACTATGAAGAATGCCAGTGCCCAGATTGTACAAATTGTACCTCTACTAGTTGGACAAGCTATAGTACCACGCACGAAAGAAGAACATTAAAAACATGTAACTGCGGAACCTGTAATAGCACAACCGAATATCGTTGTAAAGGTGGTTATTATGGCAATCCAAGCACGGGCAGCAGCGGTTGCACAGCGTGCCCGACATTGTGTGGTAGCCTATCGTCAACATCAACAGCTGGTTCAAACGGGACTGTAATGGGATGTTGTGCGGCGTCTGGATCAACAGGCAGTAATTCGACCGGTTCATTTACAATAACGAGTCAGGTGTGTGGTGGTGATGCACTTGAGCTGCTTTGATTAGTAGTAAATACTGATTGTTGCAGGGTGACAGAATAAGAATAAAAAAACACCGCTCGATTGGGCGGTTTTAATTTTCATAATTGACATACGAACAGATTTTTTTCTAAAGTATACTTGTAGGTGTATTGTATTTGCTATAGGAAAGGGAAAATGAAGTATTTTTTGCGATTTTTTTCAGTATTGTTAGTATTTGCTTGTTTCGCACCGAATTGGGCGTATGCTTTAGACGACACCGACCAGGATGATACATACGAATGCCCCGAACCTTCGGAAGATCAGTTGTGTGATATTGCTGATTCACTGTATCGGGATAATATTTCTTTGGAAAACTGCACTGATGTTTGTACGGCACGTTGCGAAACCGCGATAGGATACAACGCATTACCGAATGCAGAAGCGACCTGTCCATCTGCATGCTGGGTCAGATGCGAAGATTTTTGCGAAAATAACAATGGCTGTTTTGTTAGTACGGATTGTCCAGATGGACGTGGTTGGGGTGGACCAGGTTGTGCTGACGAAGGTGGAGAGGTTGAAGATCCCGGCGAAGAAGAAGGTGGTGATTGTACATATTCGCCAATAACAGGAAGCTTAAGTGGCTATGAACCGTTGGATGCATCGGATATAACTGGAGTATGTAGCCAGTATGATACCCCGCAGTTGATTGATGGCTCAGTAAGAACATATTTCCGTAACTGTCTGCAGTGTGCACCGGGTAATATAAAAATTACAGATACAGTTCATATAGAAGATGCGAACTGTATGCTAACATTTGACACCTGTGAGGAAATATGTACCCCTGGAACAGTTTGTGGAGATTGGACCAGTTATAATGACAAAACGGAAAGCCAAACCTGTACAATTACCGCAGATGATTGTGAAACATCATCAACAACAATGTATCGTTGCAAGTCGGGTTATTATGCAACAGGAACCACACCAAACTCCAATCCGGATGGTTTGGGATGTATCTCTCAACAGGACTGTGACGCAATGGCAACGATATGGCGCGACATGATGAATATGACCGCCCAAGAACGAATTACACATTGTACGAATATGGGCGCATATACAAATCCACCAACCGAAACGGGTCGTTTGTGCGAAATTGTGCGCAGTAATAACGGTGTTCCATCACAGTGCACCGTCTGTACCCCTGATGAGGAATGCGACTGGACCCGGATATCACAAGAGTTCGAACGTGGGGCTTGTACGATAACAGCAGCAGATTGCAGTGTTTCTCAAACTTTAAAATATCGTTGTGCGGTTGGTTATTATGCAACAGGAACGTCGCCCAATGCGACTCAATCCGGGTTGAATTGTACGGTATGTCCCACTATGTACGATAACACGGTACCAACAACAACGGCCGAAGGGGGGCAAACCAGTATTGCCGCATGTTGTGTAGATAGTGTTTCTTATCCATCTTTTTCTGATCCAAAAGGAACGTTCCATATTAATGGCGAATGTTGTTGGGTGCCATAATATAAAAATATTGCCCAGTTAAATCATGAGGGAAAGGTTGAGAAAAATACTTAAAAATCTTTTTTGTTCGCTGTTTATAATCACGATGGTGGTTGCACCAGCACGTGTTTGGGCGGATACTAGGGTATCTTGTCCAAATATGGGAAGCGGAAGTGTTTGCAACGATGCAATGTATATTGGCGACAATGAAAGGTTAGAAGGCTGCAGGAGATCGGAAGAAGTTTGTTATTATCTTCAAACAGCATCTTCTCCTGGATATGCTCATTACAGGGTTAACGACTGTAAAGAGTGTGGTACTGGGTATGCCCCAACGTTAGAGGAAGTATTAGCAGATGGCGATGTACCGTTTCAGAGTGGTGCCACAAGATGCGTAGTAAGATATGGAGGATGTGAGTGGAATGGTGGATGTACTGACCCTGACCCCGATTGTGTTTCTGATAATGATTGGTCCAGTTATTCTACAGGATATGACAAATATGTAGAACAGTATTGGGAATGTGATCATTGTTTAAGCACTACGTCATATAAGTGTGCAAATGATTATTATGATGAAAATGGACATACCTCGGGGGTGACGAGTATGGATTTGCTGAGTTGTAAAAAATGCCCGACTGCAGCCGATTGTACCGAAGATAAATGGGTGACTGTATCTGACAGAGGAGTGGAAAGATGTCTTTTTAATTATTCTGGATGTACAACGATACAACTTTATCGTTGCAAAGATGGATATTATCCTGAAACAAACAGTGCGGCGACTTCATTAGTATGTCGAAAATGTCCAACAATGGTGGATTTAGAAAACGATACAACAACACCATGGAGATCTGCTGGGCAAACTGGGTATGAAATACGATCCCTTACAAATCCTGCACCAAAGGTATGTAGTGAAGTTGCGCAATATCGTTGCGCGTCGGGATATTGGGGTGCGGCGCAAACTCTTTCGGGGACACTATCAGGGTGTACAAGGTGCGCAACAATAATGGGAGTACAATCGTCTTCGGTGGCTGGGGAAAATGCTACACGCAACCAATGTTGTGTAAAAAAAGGAGACAGGGCAAAAGTTACGGGGGGTATATTGGAGATCGATGAACCGTGTTGTGATGATACATAATTAAAACACCGCCCGATTGGGCGGTGTTTTATTGTAATTCCATGTAATTAACGACGACGGAAACCACCGTTGTTGTTATATTGTGCCGCGCCACTGGAACGCTTTGATAAATAACGCGCAGCAATCAAAATTAACCATTCAAGTGATAACGCTGCCAAGCCAAGCATTGCTTCTTGGAAACTGGATGACCAACCTAAAACATAAACAAGTTGTGCGATAAAGCCCGCATACAAGATACCAAACATACTAACAAAAAATACTCTTTTGATTTTTCCAAACATATCTTTCCCCTTTTTATTTATCAACGTTTTTTATGGTGCTGGATTCTGGTGCCAGGTTCCAGCGGACCCCGCAAAAGCTTAAACGAATGCGACTAACAATAGCCAGCCACATTCAATGCCATATTAGGCAGCCATTGCAAGGCGAACGTTGTCGTTCGCAGCGATTGTATCGCCATTCATTTTTTAGTTGGTTTTTTACGACACCATGTCGGATTCAGCCAATTTGTCTTTCGTCATCTGTCGAAGCTATAACACCCCCATATGTATTATTGGTGGAGGTGCCGGGTACCGCCCCCGGGTCCAAAATGATTATTGCACAACGGTTTCAGAATCATCTTCGCTTGCGCGACCCTTAAATTATAAATCTTTGCACTGGAAATTGCAAGGTTTTTGGTTATAATGCGCTTAAAAGGCACTAAAATGAAATTTTTAGACAAAGCAAAGATTCATATCAAAGCGGGTGATGGTGGCAACGGCGCCGCGTCTTTCCGTCGCGAAAAATATATCGAATTCGGTGGCCCAAACGGTGGTGACGGGGGGCGTGGTGGCGATATTGTTTTTCGTGCAGTGCCAAATGTGAATACACTTATTGATTACCGGTTTAAAACGAACTTTGCCGCACAGCGCGGTCAGAACGGTATGGGGCGTATGCGTACCGGATATTCGGGCGAAACGCTGGTGTTGCCGGTGCCGACTGGAACGGTTATTTTGTCTGAAAACGAAGAAATTGAATATGCCGATTTGAATGTGGACGGTATGGAATATCTGGCGGCACGTGGCGGAAACGGCGGGTGGGGGAACCTGCATTTCAAAAGCCCGACAAATCGCGCACCGAAACAGGCCAATGATGGTCTGCCCGGTGAAGAACGCACTGTGGTTTTGCGCCTTAAACTGATTGCGGACATTGGTTTGGTCGGATTTCCAAATGCGGGTAAGTCAACATTGTTGTCGGCGGTGACATCTGCGCGACCAAAAATTGCAAACTATGCATTTACGACATTGAACCCACAACTGGGGGTTATGTATGCGCACAAACGCGAATATGTTATGGTTGATTTGCCGGGGCTGATTGAGGGGGCGCATACCGGTGTCGGTTTGGGCGACAGATTCCTTGGGCATGCAGAACGCACCAAGATGATTTTGCATGTGATTGATGGAACTGAACCTGATTGGGCGGCGCGCTATGCCGCAATTCGTCATGAAATGGATTCTTATGGTGGCGGTTTGATTGGCAAGCCCGAAGTGGTCGTAATAAACAAAATTGATGCAGTTTCTGATTCAGATTTAGTGGAGCGTATGGCAGCTTTTAAAAAATCGTTCGGTCGCAAGAAAAAACCTGCGATTGTTGCGATTAGTGCTGCGGGGAGAGTAGGGTTAGATGAACTTATTTCCGCAGTAGAAAAGGTGATGAATAAATGATAACCAATTCGTTTTCTGA
The DNA here is from genome assembly GCA_017642625.1 of Alphaproteobacteria bacterium. Next base: position 11,133 of record JAGCOQ010000086.1, read on the forward strand.
TTTTAAAA
>JAGCOQ010000087.1 GCA_017642625.1 Alphaproteobacteria bacterium
GAATCGCGATTGTTGCGCACCTTGGGCGGCCAAAGGGTTCGCGCAATATGGAATATACACTGGCACCGGTCGCAAAATATATGGGTGTTCCACTGATTCCAGATTGTTTAGACAAAGATTTTATGATGAACATGCATGACGGTGATGTCGTGCTGTTGGAAAATGTTCGCTTTTATGCGGGCGAAGAAGAAAACGATTCGGATTTCGCGAAAAAGTTGGCGGACGGATTCAACCTGTTTGTAAATGATGCGTTTGCGGTTTCACACCGCGCACATGCGTCAACGGTTGGGGTGACGAATTTCTTGCCGTCTTATGCGGGCAAATTGTTGGCATCGGAAATAGAACAACTTGATTCGGTTATGGAAAAACCTGCGCATCCGTTTGTTGCGATTGTTGCAGGTTCAAAAATATCAACGAAAATAGGCGTGTTGCGTGCGCTGGCACGAATCGCTGACCGGTTGATAATTGGTGGTGCGCTGGGGACGACATTTAATTATGCAACTGGGGCAAATGTTGGTAATTCACTGTATGAAGCGGACCAGAAAGACACCGCGTTGGAAATATTGGAATATGCCAAGGCTAATAATTGTGAAGTCCTTATTCCGTTGGACAAGGGGGTTGCAACTGAATTTGCGCGTGATGCGGCGCGTACCGACAAAACGTTTGATAAAATTACAGACAACGACATTATTTTGGATGCGGGCACACTAACAACGGCGCGTGATGTTGAAGCAATTAAATCTGCGGCGACTGTTGTTTGGAACGGAACGGTCGGTATGGCGGAGTGGATGCCGACTTGGTCAGTGGGTTCTTTTGCAATCGCACGCGCAATGGCGGAACAAACGCGCGCGGGAAAATTAAAGAGCATTGTTGGTGGTGGTGATACGGTTGCGGCGCTTGAGGCGTGCGGTGTCAAAGATGATATTTCATATGTATCAACCGGCGGTGGCGCGTTCTTGGAATATATCGAAGGGCGCGAATTGCCGGGGATTTCGGTATTGGTGGAAAAATAAAAAACCCTGCAAATGCAGGGTTTTATTTTATCTTCATTTGGAATAGGCGTTTTACCAAATCAGATTTATTGCTGTATGCCAATTCATACATTGTATCTATTTGTTCGTTGGTTTCGGCATTTGTTGCATTTGCGGGGGCATAGTCCAACCCAATATTGTGTATGCATTTGCGCGTGCGAATAATTCGTTTTTCAGACGCAATCAATCTGCAAAAAGCACGATTTTGAACGGCTGACGATTTACCCTTGTGCGCCATTTGAAACAATGTCATGTCTGCTTTTTCGTGGCGTGCCACCGCAGATTTCAATTTTTCGTCCATTGCCGTCATATAGCGTTGCAGGCGAATCGGCTCCATAGCGTAAAAACCAGGGGTGTGTTCGGTATTTTCGTTGGGATTGACGTCAAAATCAGCAGGTTTAACCTGCGTTTTCAGAATAATAGAAACAATCAAAGCCCATAACATATCAGGTTTATTCCTTGTTTTTAGCCACAGAATATTAACCTTTTTATAGATTTTGTCAAGTCGTGTGCCTTGAAAAATCAATTTAAATGGCTATATTTGTCTTACCCATGGATGAAAATTAGCGAATCGGGGTTTTATGTGATATAATTTGTAGACAAGACATAAGGATTTTTATATGGCTTTAATACCTATGGTTATCGAGGAATCACCACGTGGCGAGCGCTCGTTTGATATCTATTCGCGCTTGTTACGGGACCGTATTGTTATGGTTGGCGGTGAAATTGAACCGGCTATGGCGAACAGCATTGTCGCCCAGTTGTTGTTTTTGGAATCTGAAAATCCAAACGCAGATATTTCTATGTATATTAATTCTCCAGGCGGTGATATATCAGCTGGTTGGGCGATTATGGATACAATGCAATATATCAAGGCACCAGTTTCCACAATTGGTATGGGCATGGTTGCGTCAATGGGTTCTGTGCTGTTGGCGGCGGGTGAAAAGGGAAAACGTTTCGCGTTACCGAATACAGAAATTATGATACATCAGCCTATGTCCGGTGTGAAAGGTCAAGTGACCGATATGGAAATAGAATTACAGGAATCGTTGCGTGTAAAGAAAACATTGATTAAACAAATGGCTGACTTTACTGGTCGTAAAGAAAAAGAATTGTTTGAAGCAATGGAACGCAATACGTGGATGACACCAGACAAGGCCAAAGAATTTGGCTTGATTGATGGCATTCTGACAAGAAAATAATTTTGTTCATAGGAATGTGGGATGAGCAACGATAAAACAAAAGATACAAATACAGGCGCAGATAATCAGCAATTTTGCAGTTTCTGTGGCAAGGCTGTGTATGAAGTAAAAAAACTGGTCAGTGGTCGTGGCGTTTGCATTTGCGACGAATGTATCGCGTTGTGCAACGACATTATGACGGATGATCGTGTTGATGAAATACACAAAGACGCAGCCAAGTTGCCGACCCCGCATCAGATTTATGATTTCTTGAACGAATATATTATTGGCCAAGAAGATGCGAAACGCACTTTGTCTGTTGCGGTTTATAATCACTATAAACGGCACAGTGTTGCGGCATCGTCCAAGGTTGAAATACAAAAATCAAATGTGCTTTTAATCGGACCAACGGGAACCGGTAAAACATTGTTCGCACAAACACTGGCGCGTATTTTGGATGTGCCGTTTGCAATCGCGGACGCTACCACTTTGACCGAAGCGGGCTATGTTGGTGATGATGTGGAAAGTGTCCTGACGCGTTTATTGCAAAATGCAAGTTTTGATGTTGAACGCGCGCAACGCGGAATTATCTATATCGACGAAATTGACAAGATTTCACGTAAATCTGAAAACCCGTCGTTGACCCGTGATGTGTCCGGCGAAGGTGTGCAACAAGCATTATTGAAATTGGTCGAAGGAACAATCGCAAATGTCCCAGCCGGCGGAGCAGGGCGCAAACACCCAGGCGAAGCCACCGTTCAGTTGGACACCAGCAAGATATTATTCATTTGTGGTGGTGCATTTGATGGATTGAACAAGATTATCGCAAATCGAACAAACGCACGTCGCGGTATTGGATTTGGTGCAAATGTTGAATCCAAAGAGGCACGTGAATCAAAAAGTTATTTGGCTGATGTGCAACCGGCGGATTTGGTAAAGTTCGGAATTATTCCGGAATTGGTTGGTCGCTTGCCGGTTATCACAACTTTGCAAGATTTAGATGAAGATGCGTTGGTAAAGATTTTAACCGAACCAAAGAACGCCATTGTGAAACAGTTTGTCGCAATGATGGAAATGGACGGTGTTAAATTAAATATCAAAGAAGATGCGTTGCGTGAAATTGCCAAAATGGCAGTGGCGCGTAAGACGGGTGCGCGTGGTTTGCGTGGAATATTGGAAAAGATTTTGATGCAACCTATGTTTGATGCGCCCGACAAACCTGATTTGAAAGAAATCGTAATTGATAAAAATGTTGTTGCCGGTAAAAAGGCACCAGTGGAAATCTTTGCAGATGCTAAAAAGGCAGCATAAGAAAAAGGCATAAAAAAACAGCCACATTCTTGTGGCTGTTTTTTTATTTTATTTATTTTTAGTTACCATGAACGTTGTTATACATCCTGTTGAATATTGCATCGGCATCTTCTTGTGTTTCAGGATATGAAGTGTTACCAGTTTCATAATTTGCACCGTTTAACACAATCAACGTTGGTGTTTCGCCGGCGCATTGTATGTAATAACGAGCTGGGTCATAATATTTCCCATAACACTTGTCATTCGATACGGCTACATAGCCATCAGCCGCCAACGTTTGACAATTTGGTTGTGTGCCATATGTGATTTCACCATTTTCAATCACTTCATCAACATGACTTAAAATACCAGTGCACCAAACGCGAACCATTTGACCGTTGACAGACGCCATTGAACCATCGGTTGAGGTTTTGCGAACACCGAAACAATCATTGTTCAAGACACTTAAATCATAATCGGCGTTGATGTTTGTTCCGCGTGATATTTCGGTACGACCAACGGGTCTTGCATCATTGCTGTTTGTGAGTGCTTCGCCACAAATCATTTTCATACCCCAGCAATTTGCCACCGCATCCCACATGCCGGAATCGTATCCCGCACCCATGGATGTATAGCAGTTCGCAGGGTTTATACGACAAACGGTCGGCTGTTCCCACCAGGGCGTCGCCGCAACAACTTGTGTCGTCACAAAAAGCAAAGAAAATAAAAATATTTTTTTCATATTTACATTCCCATTATTGTTTATTTTATCAGATTTTACTGTTTCCTGCAAGTTGCTTTATTACAAACTTTACGGTTCAGGGACTGGTCCCAAATCTGGCGTTGATGGATTCGTTGTTGAATCATCACCACCACCAGAATCGCCACCTGTTCCGTTGTTCGCTACGCATGCATCATTTTGTTGGCTATAACCAGTATTACATGTGCAAACACCGTTAGATTTAGTTGCGTTGGTGAAACATTGACATGTGCCAGAATCACATGTTCCTGCACCACAATCAGAATTGGTTGTACACTCGGTCGTTTCGCCTGTGTAATACAAGGTGACAGTTGCAGGGTCAGCGCAATATCCCCATTTTGTATTGGCACCCGTTTCGTTATAGAATTGTCTGAATAGTTCGATTTGGGTTTGTTTGGCCAATGTCGCATCCCATGGTGCAGAAATCCAGTATCCATTAAGTCTTTCACATTCTGTCTTTAATGAAGATGCCATAGATGCCTTGACCAAATCCAATGTGGCGTTGACATCTTGCAACAAGGTTGCTTTAACACTGTTCCATACTCTTTCGCTTTCTGTTTCGTTGGAACCGCGCAATATATTGACATCACTTGGACGCAAACACGCTTGGACAGCATATCTGACAAGTTTTTGATACAAACTGCCCACATAATCGCCACATTCATTAGAGTCAAATTCGATGGTGTTTTCTTGATCATCTGGATCATAATTTTCACCACGTTTCGGACAACCTTTTGTTGTTCCTGCGCAACGAATACACCTATTGCCCACGTCTACTTTTTCGCTACTAGCATATTCGTCTGGGAATATGATTGTTTCTCCATCGGCTGCAAGCATGTAATAGCCATCATCACAACTTATATACTTTACGCGACATACAGGTGCATTTGTATCAGAATCAACTCTGGTTGATGGGTCTGCTGCGGTAAGAGCGCGTTTTATTTCACTTTGACCGGCTTGTTCAATTGTGTTATTGCACATTGCCCATTCGGATGCATATTGTTGGTCGCCCGGTGCATACACACGACATGCATATGGATATGTATGCAGGGAATCGCTGTTGGGGACGGCGCACAAATCACGTGCGTATTCCTGTAGGGTTGTGAAACAATTTTGAGCGATTTTTTGGGTTGTGATGTCCGCCATTGTGGTCAGTAATTCCTGCATACCGTCTGCGCCACCGCCATACAGGTTGCTACACGCCGCCAATTTTTCCCTGCATAATTCTTCGGATAATTCCAGTCGTGCACCCAACAATAATTGTTCTTTGACATTGCTAAAGTCTTTCAACGCATTGCTTTGCATATCATAACATTGATTAACGACATCCAAACATTCGTTTTTGACATTACGGATTTTTAATTGCTGGCTTTGATATATTTCAGTGATTGCCTGGCGCATAAATTCGTCCCAAACTTCATCAGCCAAATCGCGACAAGTGTCCAAACTGTTTTCTGCAAACATACGCTTGCGATTTAATTCCAAAACAAGTGTGCGATTCGTATCGTTCTTTAATATATCGCCAGATAATGACAGGGTGCTGCCCAACTGATAGAAGTTAGATGTGTATATCGGTTCGCCGGTTGTTTTGTTTAAATATAAACCGCTGGTATCCAAACAATGAACGTAATCCGAACCGCACGCCGCGTCCGCAGTAATATCTTTGCGAACCATCGCGATACAGTCATTAATAGAAGATGAATTGTGTGCATCATAATTTTCCAAACGTGTGGCGTTCATTTCGCGTTCCGTTTCGCGGATAGATGCGTTGGCGGATAATTTCTTCTTGTCCAATGATGTTGCAAGCAGGGCGCAGTCATTTTCGATATACATTCCGTATGCAGAAACGACCATGTTTAATAATGATTTAGAAGAACACCGGTCGGCGACTAAATTAACACACTGGCTGTGCACCGCGTTGTAAAGTGTTTCGCCGGTCAGGTTAGAAATGTTCAACCCAGATGTTAAATCTGTGGTTGCCCAAATTGCGTTGATGTCGCCCGCAATATCCAGTTGCCCAGCGGTAGATAACGATTTTGACTTCGTGCTGGACAAGACGGCACTTATGCCGGTCAGTTGTGCCATTGATTGTGATTTGTCTTTGATAAAAGATGAAACCATTTCGCCTTCGCTTGCGTTTTGCATTGCTTGCACTTCGGCGGCGGTCTTTGGAATTGCTTCTATATTCAAATCCTTGAAATCTTGTAATTGTTCGGCGGTCTGATTAAGGGTGCGTTGCTTGTTTTTAATTTCATATAACCGCGACGAGCAAACACAACGACGATAAGATTCATCTTGTGATGCACAGAATTGATCCATGCATGTGAAATACGCGTCGCGACATGTGTTGTATCCAGTGCCAAATGTCTTGGAATTATTTGTTGTTGGAACAAGGCTGGCGCGTGTTGTTTTGGTGGTTGCACTTCGCGCCCTTGTGGTGCCGGCACTGCGGGCGGTGGTGGCCTTTGTCGAACGCGTGGTTGCGGTGCGTGCCACACTGGTTGTCGCGCCACGTGCAACGGTCGGTCTTTGATTTGCGGTCTGCGTGGTGTTGCGAACACGCACAGATTGTGGCGTTGTTGTGCGTGAAACGATATTTGTTTGTTTTGTTGTTGTGCGCGCGTTTGAAACGTTTTGGGTTGTGGTTCCCCGCGAAATTGTTGACGCGTCGCGAACCGCGGCATACGAAACACTTATGCCGATAAAGCATGCAAAAACAACAGGTAATACCTTTCTCATCCTTTCTATGAAATTATGTTAGCAAAAAAAATTATTTTCGAGCAAGGGGTATTTAATAAAAAACACATAAAAAATCCCGTCATTTGACGGGAAAAAACTTACTGATTTGGTTGATCCGGTGTCGCACGATTTCGCTCAACAAAAGTAATACGCCCCTTGTCCAAATCATATGGTGTCATTTCAACACGAACATGTTCACCAATGTTGACCCAAATGCGAGCCTTGCGCATTTTGCCACAAACCGTCGCCAAGATTTCGTGCCCATTTTCCAGTTTTACCCGAAACATAGTGTTTGGTAATTTATCTTCTACGACACCGCTAAAAACAATAACATCATCTTTTGCCATGATTATCCCTTGGATTTTTCTGTGCTTTTTTCAATGTTTGTAATGATATTGCGCGCCAATAAAAAATGCAAGTTGTTTTTAATATACCTTGCACATGGGTCTTTTATCTGATAAAATATATGCTGTAAATTGTAGGATGGAATAAATGAAAATACATGTTATTGCATTGCTGTTGTGTATGGTGCCATATGTTGCATCATCTGCAACTGAACGTGACGAAAACGCCCGTATTGGTGTC
>JAGCOQ010000011.1 GCA_017642625.1 Alphaproteobacteria bacterium
TGCGGACAATCGCGGGGAAGTATAAAAATTGGTTCAATATTCATGATAAAAAGCGCCGCGCAACGCGGTGTTTTTTTTGTTATTCCTGTGTTCCACCTTGTCATTCCTGCGCAGGCAGGAATAGGGGCTATACAGTGTGCGACGAAGTCGTACCAATAATGCGAAAGTGGTAGGTTTTAAAGACCCTATTCTGGCCTTCGCCAGAATGACAGTAAAAAGGTGGGGATGACAAGAAAGAAGCGATGCGGACAATCGCGGGGAAGTATAAAAATTGGTTCAATATTCATGATAAAAAGCACCGCGCAACGCGGTGTTTTTTATGCATTTTTTTTGGAAAAAATGCCATTTTTAACTTGCCCAAATAATCTCAATTTAGTACGCTTTTCAGCATGAGGATTAAGGGGAAATCTTTTCAGAAATCGGGCGTTTTTTGTCAATCGCCCAAATATCAATTAAACAGCAGGTGAGGGAGTTCTACACGGTTTGATAAAACGCCTTTTGTCAATCTTGTTTATGTGCCTTTTTGTGGCGCTGTCGCCGACACGCGCCAGTGCTGAGTGTGCAACAACCGAAATTGACGTTCTGGGCGACGGCACACAATGCGAAACAGCAAAGTTTAGCGTGACAACCATATCCACTAATCAAATGGATTTTAGGTTAACGGCGGTCGGTACGTTCTATGTTGATTGGGGCGATGGCAGTGCAGTTGAAACAATTACGCGTGCCGATACAACAACGACCGCTTATTCTCACACATATGACACGTCCGACACATACACGATACGTTTTGGTGGTGTTGCTACCGCGTATGAAACAAATCCTTTTGGTGGTGCAATAGACTTTTACAAGACATCCGGCGGCGCGTCCCAAAACAAAGTTGCGGAAATATCTGGTTCGCTTGGTGCCTTGTTCCCACAATATGGTGCCAATGCTGGTCAATATCCCAGTTTCGCTTCGACGTTTGAGGGACAAACAAGTTTGTCATCTATTCCAGCGGGCCTGTTTAGTGGCTTGACGGGTGGCAGGTACATGTTTCTTCGTACATTTTACGAATGTACTGGAATATCCAGTTTACCCGCGAATTTGTTCAGCAACATTACAACAGGGGCCGAGGATATGTTTTATGCAACCTTTCAGGGTTGTACTGGTTTAAACAGCATTCCGGCGAATTTCTTTGCACGCATCACCACCGGCGCAATTGAAATGTTCCGTGCAACATTCGCGGGGTGCACTGGCCTTAGGGCGTTGCCGTCTGGCTTGTTTAAGGGGCTTACCACGGCGGCAAGCGATATGTTTACAAATACGTTTAATAACTGTAAATACATACATGATTTTATTCCTAAATCAATGTTTGCGGGACTGGTTGCGAATGGCAGTCCAACCGCACCAGATATGTGGAGTGGTACATTTAACAACGATACTTATATGGCTACATCATGTAGTTCGCCGTATACGCAATACACCACCGGGTATGAATCATATTGGGGTGGCAAGGTTTCGTGTTCACGCACCTGTGCGGCAAATGAAATTGATGTCTATGGCGACGGGGTTCAGTGTGAAACGTCAAAGTTTGAAATAACCACAACATCCAATACAACCAAGTTCCAGTTTGTGATAAGGGCGGCGGGAACATTCTATGTTGATTGGGGCGACGGCAGTCCTGTTCAGATATTAACTTATGCCAGTGCTGGTAATAGTACGGGTGTTTCGCACACGTTCCCATCCAGTGGATCATACACAATCCGTTTCGGTGGTCTGGGAACATCATATCCCGGTTGTGGTGGTGACGAATCAACATTGGATTTCACCAACAATGGTTGGTACCAAGCCAATGTTGCATCTGTGTCGGGATCGTTGGGGGCATTGTTACCGCAATATGGAACGGCTTATGGGCAATATCCGTGTTTCCTTCAACAGTTCAGCGGTTGTACAAATTTGACATCAATACCATCAACCCTGTTTAGTGGTATAACTGGCGGGGTGCAATATATGTTTTATACAGCATTCAATAATTGTACCAAATTGACCAGTTTGCCAGCGGGTTTGTTTGATGACATTACCACTGGTGCACTAAGTCAGTTTGCCCTTACGTTCAAGGGATGTACGCGACTTGCCAGTATTCCCGATGGTTTGTTCAGTAATATTACCACAGTCACCGGCTCTAATTTATTTAACGAAATATTTAGGAATTGTACAGCTTTAACATCGTTGCCGGAAAATCTGTTTAGTGGAATTACCACTGCCCACGAAAGGTTATTTTCGTATGCATTTGATGGTTGTACCAATTTGTCGGGGGCAATTCCATTAAGCACATTTTCGGGGTTGTTAAACAATAATACCCCATTCGCCAGCAATATGTTCAGCAACACGTTTAATGGTACCGCATTGAATACGTCTTGTGGTGCAAATGAAGTGACATATGCCGTCTATAAACCGTATTGGAGTGGCAAGGTTGTATGCCGCACCGCGTGTCCGGCGGGTCAAATTGCGACCGGAACAACGGGTTGCGAGGCGGAAAAATTCAGCCTTACCACAACATCCGACACAACCAGTTTTTCGTTTAACATGACGGCGCGTGGAACATTCTATGTTGATTGGGGCGACGGCACGGTTCAAACGATTGACCGCAGTAACAACAACCAGGCAACGTATTCCCATACATACTCAACCGCCGGCGCATACACGATACGTTTCGGTGGAACCGCGACATTATATTCCACAACGTCCAATATGGATTACAGAACTGCCGCAATCGGTTTTTACTACCCGTCCACCGGAACCCAGGCAAAAATTGCATCTGTATCGGGTTCGTTGGGTGCGATGTTCCCAATTTTGGGTTCGGCGGCGAATCAAAAGCCAAAGTTTACCCAGACATTTATGAGTGCGACCAATTTGGCAGAAATACCATCAACTTTGTTCAGTGGCTTGGTGGGCGGTCCATATATGTTTGACTCCACGTTCAAGGGGTGCACTGGATTGACAACTATTGCGCCAACATTGTTCCAAGGTGCCACAACTGGTGCGGAGCGTATGTTCAGATATACATTCCAAAATTGTACGGGATTGACGACTATACCCGACGGGTTGTTTAGTTACACAACCACCAGTGGCGATCGTTTGTTCCATGGAACATTTGCCGGTTGTGCGGGATTGACCGCATTGCCGGAAAATCTGTTTGCTGGACTTACGAATACCGCTGGATATATGTTCATGGGGACATTTAATGGGTGTTCTAATTTGACCGGTTTTATTCCACCAAGTTTTGTTTCGGGATTAATCGCCCGTGGCAGTCCCAAACCCCAGGGAATGTGGGATAGTGCATTTGCCAATACAGCACTGTTGACGGAGTGTCCAGCGGGCTATGCACAGTATATTACTGGATACGAAGGAACCAGTGGTGCTAATGTCTGGAACGGCAAGGTTTCATGTGTGCCATGTGCGGCGGGAACCGCGCGTAATGAACCCGGCCTGGGCGCATGTCCAGCATGTGCGGTCGGAACATATTCGGGGGCGGGTGCCACAACATGTACGGCATGTACCAATGGACCGGCGAATTCCACGTATACTGATAATGCTACGACAAATGCGTGTCCATTTGATTGTGATGCTGGGTATAGTGCGCACGAAGAAAGTGTCCCCGATTTGAGTACGGCAATTGGAACGGTGACAGGAAATTATATTGGTTATATCAGTAATGATGGCAACAATCAATCTAATGCTTCTACATATGGATTAACTGAAAACGGCACATTTGCAGTAGAGTATAGCAACAACAAAGGTACTCTAAAAGGTATAGCACAATGCAGCAGTCAAGTCGGGACGAATAATAGCGAGACATGGTCAAATCCGACAATAAGCGCATCCTTGCCAGATGCTTCGGGTGTATATTGTTATTGTAAGCTTGATAAATATAATGGGCAAAGTTTCCCAATGAGTTGGATGTTTTATAATAGTTATGGTAGTAATTCCAGTTGTGCACAGTATTGCGCAGGCGCGTGTGCGGGTTATCTTGCGTATACGCATACAAATGCACTTGCGTTCCGAAGCGCGATGTTTAATGCCGTTCAACCTGTGACTACATGTGAGATTTGTGCCAATGGAACATATGCAGCGGCGGGTTCTTCGTCTTGCACTGCGTGTCCGACGGTGGATACGGGATATGAATATGTATCCGGCACTGGGTGGACAGGTTACAGCGATTGCCAAGAACAAACCCGCCCAGCAAATTGTTACAGCGGATACCTGACCAAGACCGCAAGCAGTGCAAGCGCGTGGGGAACGGCGACAACAACACTTACCGCGAACGCGGGATATGAAGTGACGGGATCTGGTAACGCCACAACGTGTACCGCATGTGCGGCGGGTTATTACAGTACAGATGGCGACACAACATGTACCGTGTGTTCAAATGCTAATCCTGCACACTCGACATATATCACTCCTGCAACATCCAGCACTTGCCCATGGGAATGCGAATCGGGGTATATCAATACAGGCACTTCTTGCGAAACGGAAAAGTTCAGCGTGACCACGACATCTAATGCAACGACATTAAAGTTTGCTTTGCGTGCCACCGGTGATTTCTATGTCGATTGCGGTGACGGTGGAACATTGACACAAGACACGTCATCATACGGTACATTATCCGGCAAAACGATTTCACGTACCAGCACAGGAACGACATGGTATACTTGCACATGGGGTTCAGCCGGTGTGCACCACATTAAATTCAGTGGAACCGCGACCGGATATCAGACGAACCTTACATCACCAATCGGGTTCTATCTCAACAACGGCAACACTTCTACAAAAATTGCAAGTATTTCGGGATCTTTGGCGGCACTGTTCCCACAACTTGGTAATTCGGTTGGGCAATATCCAAAATTCTATCAGACATTTCGTGGCGCATCAAATATGACGGGAATACCAGGGACGTTGTTCACCGGCCTGACCGGTGGCGCAGAAATGTTCCGAGATACATTTTATGGATGCAGCAGTGTGCAAACCATTCCCGACAATCTGTTTTCTACGATTACCAATGGTGCCGACAGCATATTCCTTGGGACATTTTTACAGTGTTCGGGGGTGACCGCAATACCGTCAACGTTGTTTAGTCATTTAAGTGGTAATACTTCATACGCCAGTATGTTCCAAAACACGTTCTGGGAATGCACAGGGTTGACATCTGTTCCGGCGGATTTGTTCAGCCATGCTGGAACTGGCGCCACCAGTTTGTTCCAAGCGACATTCTATGGATGCACTGGATTGACATCTATACCGGCGGGGTTATTCAGCACCGTCACCGGCGCATACGAGAACCAGTTCAAAGGAACATTCCAAGGGTGCACCAATCTGGCTGGCTATATCCCGAAAACGACATTTGCGGGGTTGATTGCGAATGACAGCCCCAGCCCCAGCAACAATAAGACTATGTGGGACAACACGTTCCTTAATACCAATGTCGCGACCAGTTGCAGTCCTTATACGGGAATGACGCAATTTATTAGTGGTTACGAAGGTGAAACGAATGCGACAACGTGGAATACACGCGTATCGTGTCAAACCTGTGCCGAAGCAAGAATGTTCACCGGCACCAACGGTCAATGCGAACCGTCCAAGTTCGAAGTGACCACAACAAATGATACCAGCATGTTTAAGTTCCAAATGTCGGTCAAGGGAACATTCTATGTTGATTGGGGCGACGGCAATGTGCAAACACTAGAACACGCTAATGCAAATACTGCGACTTATACGCACACGTATGATACCACCGGATCATATACCATAAGATTTGGGGGCTTGGCAACGGGATATCAGACAGGAAACGGTCCAACAATCACGTTCTATAATGAAACGAATGGGACCCAGAGTAAAATCGCAGGTATATCGGGGTCGTTGGCGGCTATATTCCCAGAAATAGGAACACCGACAGCAACCAGTATTGGAACCCATCCGTTGTTCAGAAATACTTTTGAAGGTGCGGTAAATCTGACCAGCATTCCAGATACGTTATTCCGTGGTTTGCACGGTGGATACATGATGTTTTATCAGACATTTTATGGATGCACTGGATTGACCAGTATACCTGCGACTTTATTTACTGATATTAACATACCCGCACAGAGTATGTTTGCTTCTACTTTTTATAACACGGGCATAACCAGCATCCCCGAGACTTTGTTTGACACCGTTACCAGTTCGGAAAAGAGCATGTTTAACTATACCTTTGCCGGATGTTCAGGTTTATCTTCTATTCCTGCGGATTTATTCAGCCATATAACCACCGGTAGTGACTTTTTGTTCGATTATACCTTTGCGTGGTGTACCGGTTTAACCACCGTCCCTGCAACACTGTTTAACAGGGTCACCACCGGAGGCGAATCGACGTTCCGAGGGGTGTTCTATGGGTGTACCGGTTTAACCAGTGTCCCCGGGAACTTATTTAGCGGTTTAACCAGTACCACTGGGGCAACCAATATGTTTAAAGGTGCATTTTCTGGTTGTACGTCGTTGGCATCGGTTCCGGCAACCCTGTTTAATAAGGTTAGTACCGGTGAAAACTATATGTTTCAAGAAACATTTAAAGGGTGTTCGGCTTTGACCACCGTTCCCGCCGAATTGTTCAGTGGTATCAGCACCGGTGCAACGGGTCTGTTCTCTAGAACATTTGAAAACTGTACCGGTTTAACATCTGTGCCCCCCGGATTGTTCAGCGGTATTACCACCAGTGCAAATTCGATGTTTAGTGGCACGTTTAAGGGGTGTAATCACCTGGCCGCGTTGCCAGATACGTTGTTCAGTGGCATAACCACCGGTGCAAATTATATGTTTAATGAAACATTTAATGGGTGTTCCGGTCTGTCTGGGTTCGTTCCGCCGACATTATTCTCGGGCTTAATTGCGAACAGTTCGCCGTATTCCACAAATATGATGCAGAATGTGTTTAATGGTTCTACTTTGTTGACGGCATGTCCGGCGGGTTATACGCAATACATAACCGGATACGAAGATTATTGGAGTTCCAAGGTTTCATGCGAACCATGTGCGGCGGGAACTTATAAATCTGGATCGGGCAATGGCGCGTGTACCGCCTGTTCAGTTGGAACATATATGGCGAATACGGGCGCAACGGCATGCACGGCATGTACCAATAAACCGGCGCATTCCAGTTATTCAACCAGTGGTGGCACAACGAATACGTGTGATTGGGAATGTGATTCGGGGTATATTAATACTGGGACATCATGCGAAGAACCAAAGTTCAGCGTCACGACAACAAGCAATGCAACATCATTTGTCTGGACCATGTCGGCGACTGGTGAATTCTATGTTGATTGTGGCGATGGCGGAACATTAACACAAAGTGGCACCACCACGGACAGCACGTTATCTGGCAATACCATCACCCGCACTGGGATATCCGATACTACATACACATGTACATGGGATTCGGCGGGGGCGCACACGGTTCGCTTTGGTGGCACCGCCACGGGATACAACACATCAACATCCGTCCCCACAATATCGTTTTACCAATTTTCTGGTGGAACCCAAGCTAAAGTTGCATCGGTGTCGGGTTCATTGGGTGCAATGTTCCCAGTCGTAAATGGAAATATACCACGGTTTTATCAGACGTTTTACAATTGCAACAATCTGACCAGTATCCCGGCGAATTTGTTCAACGGAATTGACACATCGTCCGTAACCGATACATCTAGTATGTTTCAAAGTACATTTAGTGGTTGCAGCAGCCTGACCAGTATTCCGGCGGGGTTGTTCAGTGCGATTGATACATCGGCCGCAACCAATACGAGTGAGATGTTTAGTAATACGTTTAAATTTGCCAGTATTACCAGTATCCCATCGGATTTGTTTAGCACGATTGACACATCGTCCGCAACGAACACAAGTTCTATGTTTATAAACACATTTTACGGGTGCACCAACCTAAGCAGTATCCCGGCGGGGTTGTTCAGTGCGATTGACACATCGTCCGCAACGAACACAAGTTATATGTTTGACGACACATTTTACGGGTGCAGCAGCCTGACCAGTATCCCGGCGGATTTATTTAGTGCGGTTGACACATCGTCCGCAACCGATACGCTCGCTATGTTTCAAAGTACATTTAGTGGTTGCAGCAACCTGAGCAGTATCCCGGCGGGGTTGTTCAGTGCGATTGACACATCGTCCGCAACGAACACAAGAAATATGTTTAGTGGCACATTTGCCCGTACCGGCATTACCAGTATCCCAGCTGGGTTGTTCAGTGGCATTGACACATCGTCCGTAACCGATACATCTCGTATGTTTCAAAGTACGTTCAATGGTTGTAGCAACCTGACTGGCTATATACCACCAACAACATTCCCGAATACAATACAACCCGGTTCATCGTCCAGTTCCAATATGTGGTATCGTACTTTTTATAACACCCAACTTTTAACGGCATGCCCGATGGGAACTGGACAATATATCACCGGCTTTGAATCCGATTGGGGATACAGTAATGGTAATGTTCCTTCAGATGATGGCAGCACCCGCGTTTCATGTGAACCATGCCCAGGGACTTTACCAGAACACGCATCATACACCACCGCGGGAACCTGTGATTGGGTGTGTGATTCGGGGTATATTAACACCGGGACATCATGCGAGGAATCCACATTCAGTGTGACCACAACCAGTGATGCAACATCATTAGTCTGGACAATGACAGCAAAAGGAACGTTCTATGCCGACTGTGGCGATGGTGGAACATTAACTCAGAGTACTACCAGCTATGGTACATTGGTCGGTAATAAAATTACCCGTACCAAGTTGTCCACAACCGCATATACGTGTACATGGAATACAGCGGCCGCGCATACGGTTCATTTCGCCGGTAACGCAACAGAGTATAATACAGGTACACAGACCGCCGCGATATCATTTTATAAATCTGGCGGAACACAAACCAAGGTTGCATCGGTGTCGGGTTCGTTGGGCTCAATGTTTCCTGTCGTAAGTGGACAAATACCGCGATTTAGCAAAACATTTTATGGTTGTAATAAGTTGACCAGTATATCATCGACTTTATTTAGTGGTATTAATACATCGTCTGTGACAGATACAAGTTATATGTTTTACAACATGTTTACCAATTGTAGCAGTCTTGTCAATATTCCAGCGGGATTGTTCAGTACAATTGACACATCGTCCGCAACCAATACAAGTTATATGTTTGCAACAAGTTTTTACGGTTGCCGTGGCTTGACCGGCATTCCATCTGGGTTATTTAGTGAAATTGATACGTCGTCTGCAACCAATACAAGTGGTATGTTCAGTAGCACATTTTACGGTTGCAGCAAACTTGAAAGTGTCCCATCGGTGTTATTTAGTGAAATTGATACGTCGTCCGCGACCAATACAAGTAATATGTTCGGCAACACTTTTTACGGTTGTAACAAACTAACCACTGTCCCAGTAGAATTATTTAGTGCAATTGACACATCGTCCGCAACCGATACAAGTAATATGTTTAATGGCACATTTAATTCATGTCTTAACTTGGAAACTATACCAGCGGGGTTGTTCAGCGCGATTGACACATCGTCCGCGACCAATACAAGTAATATGTTTTCTGGGTCGTTTTATGGGTGCAGCAAATTGTCCGCTATTCCGTCTGGATTGTTTAGTGAAATTGATACATCGTCCGCAACCAATGTCAGCAGTATGTTTCAAAATACATTTTCTGGTTGCAGCAGGTTGACAACTATCCCGGCGGAGTTGTTTAGTGAAATTGATACATCGTCCGCAACCAATGTCAGCAGTATGTTTAATAGTACGTTTAATAATTGTAGCGCTGTTACCAGTATGCCAGCAGGATTGTTCAGCACGATTGACACATCGTCCGCAACCGATACAAGTTATATGTTCTATAATACATTTGCTGGATGCAGTAATATGAGCAGCTATATCCCACCAACAACATTCCCCAGCACGATTAGCACAGGATCGTCATCCAGTACAGATATGTGGGCGCAGGCTTTTAATAATACTGGTTTGGCGACTGAATGTCCGATGGCTATGACGCAATATATTACCGGGTTTGAATCGGATTGGAATGGCAAAGTTTCATGTGAACCATGTCCAATGGGAACATACAAGGATGTTGTTGGAAACCAAGCATGTTCGGCATGTCCGAATGGAACCTATATGTCTGATACTGGGGCAACGGCGTGTGTCGCATGTACGAACAAGCCGGCGAACTCTGTCTATACTGGCAATGCAACATCTAATTCTTGCCCGTATAGTTGTAATGCGGGATACACCAACAGCAATAATTTATGTGAAGCATGTGCGGCGGGGACGTATAAGGGGACGGTTGGTAACGAGGCGTGTGCCGCGGCATCAGCGGGCTATTTCGCCGCAGGAACCGCGAACACCGCCCAGACATTATGCGCAGCGGGTTCTTATACCGACACAACAGGTCAGGCGGCGTGCACCGCGTGTCAAAATGGAACAACCAATACCGGCACCGATGCAACCAGCCAACAGGCATGCGGAACAACGTGTTCAAATGCAACAAATGCGCGCACAGATAATAATTCGCTGACATGGGAAACGGCGACTTGGGCGAATAACAGTGTGACAAATGCGTGCACGTTAAAAACAACAGGGTGTGCTGCCAACTATTATTACGACACCAATGCATGCGTTTCGTGTCCAACACCAGCGGATCATAAGCGAACAACTTTCCCAGCCAACTATTATGAGCCAACTATTGATAGTGTTAGTTTTGCAAGTCCAAAGGGTATCAGCAGTATTTCCAGTTGTCGTGTGATATATTGGGCATCAGGAACGCGTGGTCGTTTATATGATTATTCGACATATAACACAACGACAAGCAAATATGATACCAGCACGAATTATGGTTGGTCTGATGTTAATGCGGGGTATTACCTGACGACCAAGGGCAGTTGTGGAACATATGCGTATTACAAGGATGCAAATGTATGTCCGGCGGGGTCTTATTGCCCAGGAAAAGCGCGCGTGACGTGTAATGCCAGCAACCAGGAAACCGTTCATACAACAACATTTGGTTTGAATGACTGTGCGACCGATACAACAAACTATGCCAATAGTGCCGAAGGGACAACGACAATCGATAATTGCTACCTGACCACGACCGCAACGAATTATGTTGCAACGGCGGGCGCGGGCGAAACAACTTGTGCGGCGGGCGGATATTGCGCTGGGGGGACAGACGTGTATTACAACACGGACGGTGGTGCGGCAACTGGCGGTATGACGGTCTGTGCGGCAAATAGTTATTCAAATGCGGGTGCTTCATCTTGCACAGCTTGTGCGACAACAAAGGGCTATGGCAACAGTGGTGATAATGTTGCGAATCATGCGGGTGTCACGTCTTGTACAGTGACCTGTCCGGGTGGGTCTTATGTCGCGACCGCGGGGGCAGGGTGCGTAAATGTTGGCGCAGGCAATTGGGGTGCTGGTGGCACAGTCACACAAACCGGAACATTGGCGCGGACATCATGTGCGACTGGTTTGACGACAATCGGTTATGGACCTGGTGCGGACGAAGCGGGCGATTGTGGACACAAGTTCCATGCGGGCGATGGTATATTATACCTGCGCAGTGTAAAGAAGACGACCCCGTCATTAAATGTAAGAATTGGAAATGCGGTATTCTATGGTAATATGTCTACATTGGAAAATATTATGAGTGCCGGATCCACCAGAAAGTTAAAAATTAATAATGGTGGCACCATATACCATGTTCACGATGATAGTGTTGATTTGCCCAGTGGATATACCCAGGTCGCGTATGTTCAGAGTAGTGGTAACCAGGCAATAGATACAGGAATCATTATGACGAACGCGCACGAGGTCCGAGCGAAATTTAATCCATCAGCATTGTCAAAGTATTTGTATGGTTCTGTAAGTTCGGGTAATTCAACTTCGTATACGGCGTATTTGAGCAGTGCCGGAAATTGGCGCTTCGGGAATAGAACCATAGCTATTCCCACAAGTGCGAATACTCTTTATGAAAGCGTCCAAAATTCATCTGGTGTCACTATAAATGGTGTCAGCAAGGGAACTTACGCCAGCACCACGTTTACGTCGCCTAATTCGTTGGTATTGTTCGGGTCGCATTCCACGGCGAATGCGGTATCTCCGAATTTCTCGGGCAAGGTATATTACATAAAAATATATAACAACGGCGATGCGGTGTTCGATGGGATCCCAGCTAAACGCAACAGCGATAACAAGTGTGGTTTGTACGATATGGCGAATAATGTATTTTATGCCAGTCACACGGCAACGGCGTTTATATGCCCATAATTTAAAGTTTTTTATGTCACGCGTGTCCCTTTCTCCAAATTTTCCAAAAACACGCGTGGCGCCAAGATAAAAACACCGCCCAAGTGGGCGGTGTTTTTTTATTTCCCCTTCATGATACGCGATTTGCTGCGTTCCCATTCGCGCGTTTTAATTGTTTCGCGTTTGTCGACACGATGCTTACCATGACCAATGCCCAAAAGAACCTTTAATTTGCCCCTGTTGTTAAAGTAAAGTTTAAGTGGGAATATGGTGGCACCTTTGTCTTGCAATTGCCCAATCATGCGATTTATTTGACTGCGGTGCAGTAATAATTGACGTGGACGGCGTTCATCAAAGTTAGCCACGCGTGCCGCGGTCGGTAATTTTTGGATTTCAATGCCCGCCAAGAATAAATTATCGCCACGTTTCTGCACAAAACCATCAACAATCGTCACCAGCCCATAGCGCACAGATTTGATTTCTGCACCGGTCATAGACAAGCCAGCCTCTATCGTGTCTTCAATAGAGTAATTGAACCGCGCTTTGCGGTTTTCAGAAACTTGTCCAAATTTTATCAAACTACGTGTCATTTTACTGTGCTATTTTTGGATACAGGTTTAATGTGTTCTGTTCCAGTATAGTTTCCAATTCATCCATTTGCAAACTTTTAATTTCCGCCAACACACGCGCGGTTTCACGCACCATAAACGGTTCGCATGTTTTTCCGCGGTATGGCACCGGCGCGCAAAATGGTGAATCTGTTTCAACAACAATGCGGTCGGTCGGTATTTTGGCAAAGGTTTCGCGAATCTCGCCCGCGTTTTTAAATGTCAGAATACCCGACGCTGAAAAATAAAATCCGCGATCCAACATTATTTTTGCAAGTTCCCAACCAGATGTAAAACAATGCATAACACCGCGAACACCGGTCAATATTGCCGCGGTATCACTATCTGCATCACGCGTATGAATCGCAACGGGCAGGTTTGCACCCCGCGCGATTTCCAACTGTTCTTCGAATAATTTTATTTGTGCGGTGCGGTTATCGTCGCGTTCGTGATAATCCAACCCGATTTCGCCAATGCCAACCACACGCGGATGATTTAACACCGCGTCCGTCAAATATTCGTGTGGATTCATACCGGCGTATTCAGGGTGAATGCCAGTAGTCACAAAAATATTGTCGTATTTTTCGGCAATTTTAATTGCCGGTATCATATCGTTTGCATCCGACGTGGCACAGATTAAACGCGCAACCCCATTGTCGCGTGCGCGTGCAATAACTTCGTCCAGTTTGTCACCTGAACAATAATCGTCGGTTAAATGGCAGTGTGTGTCTGTAAGCATTTTTTTATATCGTTTATAATAGAAAATATCGCGGTTTCCGGTTCCAAATTGATACGCGCAATGTTTGCGATTTGTGTTGTCGCACTGGGGTATAATTCCGCCAAACCAAAGTGTGCGACCGCATCCAGCAAAATACCATACATGGCGTTGTCGGGTGCAATCTTGCGCGCAATAGCCAACAAGTCAGATGAAGTGGCGCGTGGGTTTTCCAGTGTCGCAATCAGTTCTTCGTATATTTCGTCGCCCCCCAATGTTTTAAGGTTTGCAACGCGACCAAAACTGCCGTTTGCTAACTTTAATGTTTCATTGCTGATTTCTGTGTCGGGTATAAATCGTGCGCACAGTTCGCGTAATTGCGGAATTGTCAGCGGACGCATCTTTTCCACGCGGGCGCGTGAACGCACAGTGGGCAAAACACTGGTAAGTTGATGAACGACCAACAAGAATAAAGTTTGTGCCGGTGGTTCTTCCAATAACTTTAACAACGCATTTGACGCGGCGGTTGATAATTCGTCCACAGAATCAATAACAATCACACGCCAACGCCCCGACATAGATGACAACTGCATCCGTTCAATTACACCGCGCACAGTATGCACAGAAATGTTTTTACCATCGGTTTTGGCTTTACCTTTGTCGTCAATATTATGTGCCATATCAATGATAAAGAAATCGCCGACATTACCATAAACATGTTTTGCGATTTTATATGCCAGTGTTGCTTTGCCAATGCCACGCGGACCGGTCAGCATCCAAACAGGGTGTATCGGGTGAATATCACGCGCGTTCCATGCGTCCAGAAATGTATTCCATACGTCCGCATGCCCGACCAATTCGTCGTTATCAATGGGGTTTGGAAAAGAATATGCCGACTTTGCCGATTTACGTGGCGCCATGTTATTTGCCCCTGATCATCACAGATATATTTCTTACCAACCGTTTAAAGAAGCGAACTTTCTGCACGCGTTCAGCGGCAACCAATGGTGCGTGTGCAATTACACGTCCGTCGTGTTCTGCAATAATTTCGCCCAATTTATCGCCCACCGCGATTGGTGCGGGTGCCGGTTCATTAAAGCGTGCCAAAACACGAATAGACGACATTGGCACCGGTTTTGGTAATGTGACCGCAAACGGCTTCTCAACGGTTGCGCTTACTGTATCAACGCGACCATACCACACCGGACTCGCAACAACGGTGTCGCCCGGTTGATAATAAATCTTGTGCGAAGTGGTTGTGTATCCATAGTTTAA